>NZ_BAAADJ010000062.1 GCF_039522365.1 Bacillus carboniphilus
TTCCGCGTCACCACGGACACCCTTGCGTTAAGCTACTGCTACTTCTGCCTTCACAGTTCGGGACTTGCACCCTATAGATTGCACCCATGCTGGGCGCACAAAGGAAAACCTCACAACGACTTAATTGTTGTGAGGTTTCTTATAGTGGGACAAGGTTCCTGTCCCCTATGTCCCACCTTTACGTTTACAATTGATTTTTCCACTGATTTCAAGGATTCCGATTTCTACCTTTTCAATATCCCACACACCGACATTCCTTAAAAGTGTGTCGAGTTCCTCTTTGCTCATTTGTTCTTCTTCCATGACTGCATCAATGACCTTCCCATTTTTGATGATGGTTTTCGGTTCACCCTGTGAGATGGTTCTGGCAGTTTTAGACTTTTTACTGATGGTTTTGATGATGTATATGAGCACCGTCCATACCAGCATTGCAAAAATCAGGTGAACCAAATGATACTCGTTGGAAAGGGAAATACTGACCACCATTTCGGCAAGGACCACGACAAAAATCATATCAACAGGTGTGATTTGAGAAAATTCTTTATTCCCCATGAACCTATATATACCAAGTAGCAGCAATAAACCAACAGTGAACTCCAATCCTATGCTTAGATATTCGTTCATATCTTATCTCCTTTTAAAAAGAGATGAATCTATCCATTGGTATACTTTATCGGAGCCATTTGAAATTTATGACCTCCACTATAGAACATAGAAGAGTATAAATATGCTCCAAATTATGGGAAAATCGCAACCTCTGCCTGGGTCAACCTTCACATTATTTACTTATTATCAAAGTAACTGGGACAAGGTTCCTGTCCCCTTGTCCCACTTTTAGTTTTTTGAAACTTCATACAACTTTTCACGTATATATAGTACACACTCTTGAAAAGGAGGGATGACGAGTGAGAGAACGCTTCAGGACTTATCTTCTGATCCTCTTATTGCTCATTACAGCGATTGGTATTTTCTTAAGCCTCAGGACTTTTAATCTGGCAAAGGAACTACAAGAGGAAAAGGAAGAATTGATTCAAAACGTTGCTACCTTAGAGGGAGAACTACAAGACAGTTCAAACCGAACTGAAGAGCTACAGGGAAAAAATAGTCAATTAGAAGAAGATCTTTCTTCCCTCAAAGATGAAATAGATGCCATAAAATCACCGATTCCATATCAAGACATTCAAGACGCCATCAAAACTGTCGAGTCTTATAAGTCAGTGGAAAAGCTTGCGGAAGTCAATGAGCTCCTTGCACGTGAAAATGGAATTGGTTTATACTTCATGAACCGTGAAGAGGAATGTCCATGTGGAATATCGTTTAGTAGTAGATCATTCGAATGGATACCAAACGCAGTTCTCGACCTTAAAGAATTCAAAATGGAAAACGAAAAACTACTTCTTACCTATAGCACTATTGATGACATTAAACATGATTACCAATTTGTCCTATCAAAAGGATTGGGCAGAAGTGAACCCATTGAGGGCTGGTATATCGAGGATATAAACCTCATAGCAAAGGAATAAAACATGGGACAGAGGTTCCTGTCCCCCTGTCCCTCATCCTTTAAACCGATACCCCACTCCCCAAACGGTTTCGATATACTCTGGGTCAGATGGGTTCTTCTCAATTTTCTCTCGGATTTTTCGAATATGAACCGTGACTGTCGATATATCCCCCATCGAATCAATCCCCCAGATCCGTTCAAACAAATCATCTTTGCTGAACACACGGTTTGGATTCGAGGCTAAGAAAACCAGCAAATCAAATTCTTTCGAGGTAAAAACTGTCTCTGCCCCCTCCACAAATACACGCCTGGACGAACGGTCAATCACAAGGTCTCCCACTCTCAGCTCATCTCCACCACTATTCCCGCTACGATTCACCAACCGTTCATAGCGTGCCAAATGAGCCTTCACCCTCGCCACCAGTTCACTCGGACTAAACGGCTTCACCATATAATCATCCGCGCCTAATCCAAGCCCACGAATCTTATCAATATCCTCTTTTCGAGCCGTCACTATAAGAATCGGAATATCCTTCTCGCTTCTCAATTGCTTACAAATTTGAAAGCCATCTACGCCAGGCAACATCACATCTAAAATCAATAAATCAAAATCCTCACGAAGGGCCCGCTCCAACCCAGACTGTCCATGAGTCTCAATGGTGACAGAAAATCCATCAATCTCCAAGTAATCCTTCTCCAACTCCGCAATACTTCGTTCATCTTCCACAATCAGAATCTTCTTCATCCCATCTTCTCCTCATAGGGCTTAAACTTTAAATAAATCGTCGTCCCTTCTCCTAACCGACTTTTCGCCCACGTTTCCCCACCATGCTCTTCCATAATCCGTTTCACGATGGCAAGCCCTAACCCGCTTCCTCCAGTCGATGCCTGTCTGGACTGGTCTGCTCGATAAAAACGATCGAAAATGTAAGGGAGTGCGTCCTCCGAAATCCCTTTCCCATTGTCTTTTATCGATACCATTACATACTCACTCTTCCTAACCAACCCAATAGAAATCCGTTTCTCATCCTTATCCAAATGATTCACTGCATTCTGAATCACATTCGCAAACACGCGCCTTAAATGCTCTCGATCCGCTTTGGTATAAAAATCCCCACCGTCATCCTGAATCTGAACCTCAACCTCAGCCCGCTCCAACTCATCCTTGAGCTCATCTATATAAAACTGAACAAACGTACGCAAATCCACTTTCTCAAAGTGAAAAGGAACCGCACTCACATCCAACTTCGAAAATAAAAACAACTCCTCAATCAAGTGGTCCAATTCATTCGCTTTCGTATGAATCGTTTGGATGTATCTCTCCATTTTCTCCGGTGTATCCGCCACACCATCCTGAATCCCTTCCACATAGCCCTTAATTGAGGTAATCGGCGTTTTCAAATCATGTGAAATACTCGCAATCAACTCTTTTCAATTCTCCTCATACTTCCTCTGCAACTCAGCAGACTCCTTTAGCCGTTGTCGCATCAACTCAAACACTCTTGAAAGCTGCCCTAGCTCATCCTTCCCGCCAGTTTCCACTGTAAAATCAAGCTCCCCACGGCTAATTTTTTCTGCTGCTTCCGACAGCTTCCGAACCGGTTTCTGAATACTATTTGAAACCACATAGGTTAACAAGCCATTGGTCACAACTACTAAAAGCAACAAGCCTACATAACGAAGCGGTAAAAACACCTCAAACCTTTCTGCATATTGAGCCGAATGGTCTCCATCAGTACCTTCAAACCCGGTTCCACCAAACAAAGTTATACCTAACACAATTTCTATTACAAAAAACCCAATAATGGGAATCACAATCATCGCGATATTAGACCAAATCAGTCGTTTTCGAATGGACATATGAACACACCTTACCAAATAAGCAAATTTTATAAACTACTCTCCCCATGTTATAACACAAATCTTAAATATTTCTTAAAATTAAATACATCTCTTCATAAAAAATAGACCAGTCAAGTTATATTGACTGGTCTAAAATAATCATCTTCCAAGCTTACCGTAATCTTTTTTCTTAACTGGCATTTGATTAATAAAATCAACGCTACCGTTTTTTTTTTCACAATCCTTGTTATCTTCCAATGTTCTTTATTCAATAGTAAACTCCGCTGTCAAATAATGCTCATCATAGTCCCCAGTATTTCTAAAATCCAGTAAATCTTTAACTATACGGTATTCTCCTTGATCCAAACTCCCATAAAGCCAATTCCAATCCACTGTCCATTCCGCCATATTTGAAGGAGCTAAGTCGTAGCCAATGGCATTAAAACCGTAGTCACCATCTAAGGCTACAGGGACTTGATACCATACTCCGTTAATCTTCTTCTCCAACGAAAAATATTGACCATATACGCATTGCTTGTTGGAGTGATTCTCAAAAGTAACAGTCAATCCAGTAGACGAGATTGTTCCATCCTTTACAAACATGGTTACTCCATCTAAGCTATTGACAGTCTTATATATGGTGGGTTCCCAATCTGTCGTTTCTGGAAACGGGTCTACATTAGCTTCATGTAAGAAATCGTCTGTTCCTTTAGCTGAATGACTATTGTTTTTACTCCCGCATCCAAATAAAATTGTCAAACTTATTGCCATACAGAATAGGGCACACAAATATCTCTTCATGGAATCCACCCTATACGTATATTTTATGTATTTATAGAATGGCCTCCTTAATGCTATTCGTGTCAATTCCAGCTTCTTTTAACTTTTCTTCAGCTTCTTCCTCTATTAAGTCTTTGAAGAGTTGTAGAATAGGGTCGAACCCAACGTGTTTATCCATCATAAAGCTCATTTTGTGTTCTATTTCAATCCATGTTGAAATGTCAGCTTCATTATGTTGGATTTGTGCTTCTAGTTTATCTAGGGCATTCGCAACTTTGGACTCGAACGTTTCTTTGTTTTCAAATTCGAACCATAGATTATATAGTTCTTCTCCCATTGCTCCCCCTAGAGTATCCCGTATCTTTTCAATAGATTTAATTTCGTTCATTGCTTTTTGCTCTTTTACTGTATGATTATCCATAGTGTCAAAGGCAGGTATATCCCCTGCTTCAGCCTCAACTAAGTCATGGATGATAATCATTTTTAATAATCTAGAACTATCTACTTTTTGTTTTAAATAAGGTTCTATTAACATAGCCATTAAAGATACTCTCCATGTATGCTCTGCCACACTTTCTTGTCTACCATTAGAAAGCCAACTGTGTCTCATTTCGAACTTTAATTTTTCTCCGAGTTTAATTATTTCTAGTATTTTTAAAAGGTCATTCTTCATTTCTCTTCCCCCTATAATGACGCTAGTGTAATGCTACTCTATTATCGTGTGAATAAGATTTCCTATAAATTGATCCTCAGAAACTACTCGAATTCCATTTCTCCTTAATAAGGCAGTTGTCACTCCATTGCGAGCAATTTTCTCTCCACTAAATCTACCGTTGTAAATGGTTGAACTACCACAAGAAGGACTATTCTCCTTTAGAACAACTACAGTTGCCTTCAATTTTTGGGCTTTTTCTAATGTAGCAATGGACCCTTTTATATAAAGGTCCGTTACATCTGCACCAGATTTCTCAATGACTTTAGCTCTGCCATCCAGAACATCTGCACCATCTCCACCTACTATTTCCGCTGGCTCCCTTGGTGTTGAAAAACCTCCCAGTAATTCTGGACAAACGGTAACAGCATGATTTTCTTCCACTAATTGACGAATCTTCTCTTCCAAACTATGAGTCCCGTTATATCTTACATGTAACCCAGCCAAGCAAGAACTCACCAAAATCATGAATGACACCTCGTTAAATAATAGAATACTTTGTTTACCCCTTATTCTTTCTATACCTTTTATTTATTAAATTAAATACATATATCAATTCAATAAGATATAACACACAAATAATGATAAAAATCATGACATTGGTTTGTGCTCTTTCAGTGTAAAAATCCCAACCAGCCATAAGAATCCAAACTGAGTACCATATATTTATTATGGATTGAACGATCAATAACCTATACGCCTTAACCAAAAGCAGTAAAACGGGGATAATACCCATAAATACAAAAAATTCAACGTCGGGGAACCAACCATATGGTGTAAATCGTTCTGAAAATGTAAAAATATCCATTTTTACCAACACCCCTATACTTCACTAATTCCATATTACTCCAACCAGACTAACTTTGAAAAACAAAAATTAAAAATCTGTAAAATGTCAAAGACTATCAAAATAAAAAAATGGCGCAACAAATTCACGCCATTTTCTAGGTCATTTATTATTTTGCACTTGTACCACGCCTGTTTTACAATTAGTTTTAGCCCACTACCTCACAATCAAATAAAAAAATATACGACTGCTGAGTGAACCCACTGGATATCTCTATGTTCTTGCACCGTCCTACGCGCCTTTTAGCAAAATATAACTTGCTTTTCATACAATTTTTCAATCTAAACAGAATAATACCTCTCCGGACCTTTAAACACTTCCCTAACATGCCAGTTTACATAAGATATTTCTGGTCTATAAGCTGGATGAATGGGGGAACGAATTGACTGTCCGTGGTATCTCATCAGCCACTCATCAAACCCATTTGTTCCATTAGCCGATTCAGCAACTAGGAAAGTTCTATTTTCAGCTAATGTAAAAACTCCCCTATCAAATAATTTATGATGCATGGAACACAAGGCTATTCCATTCTCTTCCGTATCCGGTCCACCGGCTTGATGCCATTTTATATGGGCAGCTTCTATTCCCACTAAATGGTTCCCTAGCCGAACATTGAATCCACAAATTGCACAACTGTATTCATATGCTCGAAGTATCTTTTCTCTGAATCGAGGGTCTCTTTGCTTTTGCTTTTTACCTCTATATACTAATTCTAGGCCGACGTGCCTTAGGATGTCATCATGGAGGGTTTCAGGAAAATGCTCTTCTAACACAATCTCAACTAACTCATGAACCAAGTGAGGATGTTCCTCTAAAACCCTAGTTACTTCCTCTGTAAAACCACCACTTATATGCTTTTCTAACAGTAGTTTGTTACTAGGATTACTCCTATTGACCTGCATATCGAGCTCCCAAATACCATCCCTTTGCAACCGTACGAATGGTTCTTCCGGGTGATAGGATTTTCTCTTTGGACCAAATTCCACTAGTAAATCTGTAAGGACTTCTCTTACTTCTCTATAGGGAATTAACCGATTCTTCCCTGCTTGAAAATGACTTAGAGCGTATAAAATTAAGAGAGGTTTATGAGGAGCACGTTGGCCTCCCTTTTTCCAGACTGATAGGTTATTGATTTTATCCTTTAGTTCTGTTGGTTTCATAGCAGCCTCCATAATGTCCAAGGTATCATCTAAAACAGTGACCACATTTATGAATCTGATCATTAGTTGCTTCAATGCTCGAGTAATACATATAATCGCCGTTTTTTCCTGAGTTATCAATAACCTTTGTTTTGAAATTTTGCGCCGTTACAAAACTACATTTTACATGGTGTACTTTAGTAGGGTTAGCAATGTCAGAAATAACAAAATATCCTTGACCTTGTGTCTTTAATTGTTCGAACTTTGCAAGACTGTTAACTTTCATAAACTCCCCTCCACCATTTATCCTTTTATAAACAATATTTATTTCCACTCTCTCATTTTACCAAAAGCAGCTTACCCACTCCGCTCATCCTCCGACCGAACCAATTTCTTATGAGCCTCGACCTGATCCAAATATCTAGTAAACTCAGATTCTCCCGAATAGGACAAACATAAGAATTCCTTTGCTCTTGTCATCCCAATATATAGCAGTGATGCTTCACGCTCTTTATCCTCTTCTAAAGCAAATGGCATGTTGTCGATGTTAACGATAAAGACAGCCTGGAAGTCCAGACCTTTACTACTATCAATAGTGCTGATTTTAACTCTATTATCATCTTTTTCAAAAGCCCTTTTGGTTTCACTGTTTTCTGTTAACCAATAATACCCGATCCCATCTTGTTCTAGAGATCGTCTTAATACAGATATATAATCCATTTTATAGGTCTTTTTAACACGATAAAGAATCAGGATTTCTGAGAGAGGAACCTTTTTCTCTTCGTGCAACTTTTTAATTTGACGTGCCACAAATTTTGCTTCATGGAAGAAGTTGTCTGTCTTAATTATCGCTGGCTCTGCCCCTTTTCTTCTTGTACTTTGTGGGGCGATAATCTCACCTTCATGTTCTTTACTTACTACTTTATTTTTTAGTTTTGATTTATTTTGGTAAAATTCCCAAGCAAACTTAACAATCTGAGCGGTATTGCGATAGTTAATACTCAGAACCTTCGATCTCCCTTGAAAACTAAGCCCTGTATCTTGAACATAGCTGCGCTTCCGTTTATAAATAGTTTGAGCCCGGTCCTCTACTAATAATAGAGACTTGGTATCTGGGTTAAGTAAGTTGCTCACTAGTTGGAACCAATCTCCCTCAAAGTCTTGGCCCTCATCAATGAGAACAGCATCATACATAGGTAAAATGGCTTCACCCTTTTCAAGCTTCTCAATAATAGTAGGAATATCTCTTTCCTGTATGTTAAGATCATTTTTTAGCCAAGCATGAAAATTCCGAACTTTTATGTTATGAGGATTGGATTGGATAACCTCTTCGCCAGAAGTAAAATCAAAATCAAAGAGACTATCTGGTTCCTTCATCATGTGATGAATCATCTGCTCAATACTTCTAGCTAGTGATATGTTGTAACAGAGAATTAAAATGTTCCAATCAGGATGCTCTTTTGCTAACAACTTAGCTCTACTTGCAAGAATCAACGTTTTCCCGCTTCCTGCTACACCACGAATTAGTCGATTTTGACTACCAATTTGTTTAGCAAGATTCTCTTGATGTAAATCCATAGCCTTAATATCATGAAGAGACAACAATAATTGGTCTTGATAAGGAACCGGTTGTTTAAATTCCGCACTTATTCGAACCTCTGGAAACAAATGATATCGAATGGCGTCCATATCTTCCTTCATAAGAGGCTCTCTTAATCTGTAAGGAACAACAAACATATTCATTATTTTCTCAACTAAATTCTCCTCAGAAAATGCTTCCTTTTCAGGATCAATTTCATCCCTTGTTAAACATAAAGATGGTTCAATGACCGAATATAGACCCTCTTCAATAAAATCCTTTTGATATAATCTAGTAAAAACTGCTCCGAACCCATAAGGGAATTTTAACTGGAACTGATATTTCCCTTCCAATTGAACTAAGCTTCGATCCTTCTTTAATGCATCCACAATATGAAACGTGTAATCTCGTGCTTGCTTAATAGGACTCTTGGTTTTAGTCTGTTCACCTGAAGACGTTACTAAGGTCCATTCGTCTTGATTTAATTGAAACAGTGTATTTTTTGTGTAGTCTTTCACTTCTAAAACTACTAAACCAAGATCCGGCCCAATAATAACAAAATCAGGACGTTTTCCATGTATATTAGGTTCATAGTAAACTATGTAATCATCAGGTAAATATGTTTTTAACGTTCTGAAAAGCAACCTTTCTCCAGCCGTTGCTGTAGACCGTATACTTTCGGGAACTGTAAAAGCCAATACTACCACTCCGTGTTTTGACGTTTTTTTACATTATACTACAAAATATAGTTTTTATTTCATATTTTTACCAAGATGAAATTTAATACAATAAAAATAGGGAAATAGACAAGATATACTAGTAAGAAGAGACTATAGAAGTGTCTATAATTAGTTGGAATAAAAATTTTATAATATAGTTTTATTGTAATTAACAATAAAAAGTGTAATTATTGTTCACAATTAAACATTGTGATATCCTTTTTTATACAATAATAGTCATCTATCAGTTCTTGGAGGGTAAACATTGAAAAAAACAGTTAAGGTAGTAGCAGCAATAATAGAAAACGAACAAAATGAAATCCTTTGTGCTCTTAGATCACCCCAAATGGCTATCCCTAACATGTGGGAGTTTCCAGGTGGAAAAGTCGAATTAGGTGAAGATATTTACGGAGCGTTAAAAAGAGAAATTTACGAGGAAATGGAATGTAAGATTGAAACAAGTAACCTATTTCATGATAATACCCATGAATATGAAACCTTTATTATCAATTTAATTTGCATTAAAGCAAAAATAATCGAAGGTAATCCTAGACTAAGTGAACACTCAAAAATAATCTGGATGAAGAGGGAAAACCTTAAATCGCTTGTATGGGCACCAGCAGATATTCCAGCAGTTGAAAAACTTATAAATGAAAAATAGTCTTCTCATATGAGAAGACTATACTTTTTTTACAAACTCAGTGTATATTCGCTGCGGCACTTCATGTTCTAATTCAAGTACTGTGGTAATAGGTTTTTCTCCATGGAATTCAACAGTATTTCCCTTCCCAATATAAATATAAGGCTCTGTCTTCCCGTCAATTTCTTTATACTTTCTAATAAAAAGATGTAGACTAACCCCTCTTTCTTTGTTGTATATTATATTCTTACCTCTTTCGGAAGTTTGTGTTGTACTATTTTGAGATTGCCATTGGAAGTATTTTTGATCCAGAAACTTGTCTTGATAATTTATGCTTTCCTTAATGTCTTCTTCTTTGTGTAAATCAATATAAAGGAAATAATCCTTACCGTTAGCTAGTAAACCGGAACCCCTAAAGGATGAATGAATCTTCCTGTAGTTTGATAGCAACGCAGCATCTGCCATCAAGTATTGTTCGTAAAGTTTGAAATGAGGTATACCATAATAATCCTGTTTAAATTCTTTTTCATAACGAAATATTCCATATTGAATATGATCTTTTATATATTTTTTATATTCACTATTCTTAAGAATATTTGAAAAATCATCTGATTTAATCAATAATCCGTCTTGCAGCTCACATAATTGGAGCTTTCCTCTTTTTTGAACACTGTCATAATAAGATTGAGTGAGACATTCGAATGCGTGAATAATAGTGTCACTATCAACTTCTTTGATGTACTTTAGAATCTCTCTTTTTGCTATGCTTTGTGAAATTTCCTTATGCTCCAGTAAGTATTTTAAGATAACAAATTCATGTATCCTTTTTAGCGGGAGTTTTCCTGAAATCTCCTTCAGTGCACCTTCAAATATTACATTACTTAATAAAGATAACAAGTTTTCATCCTTTTCCACTTTCCGCACAAATTGAAGATAAATTTTTTCACGATCAATGAATTTAATTGGATCTGGTGCACCATCATATTTCAAATAATCAACCAAATAATATGGAACTTTTCCATTATTCATTTTTTTAAACTCGTTGTACTCTTCTTTTAAGTATTTCATAGAATTGAAATTTTCTTTATCAATTTGCTGCAATATTCTCTCTTGTGAAATTTCGTCCATTTGTATATGAGTACTTCCAGGAATATTCGCAAATCCTGTTGCAATTGCAACCTTTAAGCTATCTTTATCGTAATATCTACTGCCATTTAATGCGATTGCTATTAAAAAGGTTTTGTTATGATTTCCAATAAAATCAAGAACGGTTAAAAAACTCTTTCCTTTATATTTTCTAAGTCCTCTTCCAAGTTGCTGTATGAACACAATTGGAGAGTTGGTAGGTCTTAACATCAGAACCGTGTTAACTGAAGGGATATCTACACCTTCATTAAATATATCAACAGTGAAAATAAACTGTAGATCATCTTTTTCGTCCTCTAATCTCTGGATAATTTGAGATCTATATTCAACAGAATCATCTCCTGTCAAACATATACTTTTGTATCCCCTACTGTTAAATTCTTCTGTCATGTACCTCGCATGTTCTTTGCTTGCACAGAAGCCTAGACACTTTCTCTTATCACCATCATGTCCATAAAAGTTCATTTGTTCTATGATGAACTCAACTCTCTCATGAACCTTTAGTCTTTTAGTTATTTCAGCGATATCATCTATATCCACATCACTCAAATCAACTTCATCTATATCTGTAATACCAAAATAATGGAAGGGAATGATTAACTCATCATCTAATGCTTCATGTAAGCGGACCTCAATGGCAACATTGTTATCAAACAAATCAAATACACTTCTTCCATCACTACGTTCAGGAGTAGCTGTCATACCTAGTGTGAATTTAGGATTAAAGTAACATAAAACTGATTCGTAACTTGGACTCGTAGCATGATGTGCCTCATCAATTATAAGATAATCAAATTCATCTTGATCAAAATCCTTATAATATTTTGAAACTGTTTGAATTGTTGCGAATAAATAATCAGCATCTTTTTGTTTTACATTACCAGTAAAAAATCCAAATGTTACTGGTTCATTTACAATCAATTTTTCAAATGTTTCTTTTGCCTTCTTTAATATCTCCTCTCTATGAACGATAAATAATAATTTTTTAGGTTTAAATTCTTTAACATCGAATGCAGACATATAAGTTTTTCCGGTTCCAGTAGCAGCAATTACAAGGGCTTTATTCTCCCCATAAGATCGCAGTCTTTCTAAACTTTCAATAGCCCTCTTTTGCATTCTATTTGGAACAATATATTCTATATCTTCATAAATAACCTGAGGATATATATTTTTCCTAATTAAATTTTGGAGGAAACTTTCATACCTACTAATAAAACCCTGATCTGCTTTTGTACCAATATCCCAAATCTTTTGATACTCTTTTAAAACTTCTCTAACATATTCGTCTTCTTTTTTTGATACAACTTTTACATTCCATTCAACGTTACTTTTTAGAGCACTTTGAGTGATATTTGAGGATCCAATTATTATTTTGTAATATTCTCTATACTCAAAAATATAAGCTTTTGTATGAAATCCAATTTCTTTATCAGTTACAAACACTTTTAGATTTATATTTTCGAATTCTTTTATCTTTTTCAGAGACTTTGAGTCGGTGAAATTAAGATATGTTGACGTTAATATTTTTCCCTTTATTCCTATTTTCTCAGCCTCTTTAAATGTTTCTAACAATAGTTGTAATCCACTAAAATTTATAAATGCCACACTAAAATAAAAGTGTTGGCATTCCTTTATAGATTTAATAAGTTCATTAAGCAAATTACCTTTTTCGGAGTTTACGATAAGTTTTTTATCAGAAATCACTTTGTTTACACCTACTTACTACTCACTTTGTTCTTTTTTCATTATACAATATTAACTATACTAAAAACTCCCAAATATCTAAAAAGCCTCCCCTTAAACCGGAAGGCTTATTTCACACTATTCTACTGCCATAAAAAGTAATATTCAATAGCTTGTTTGGACCACGAAGTCACGGATTAGGCTCGAAAGATCTTTAGGTGTTTCTAAAGGTAAGTGATGATAGCACCCTTCAACCTCATACAGCTGCCCACATGTGAGTCGAACAAGCTCTTTCGCACCTTCAGCTGGCATTACCTGACTTTCCTTCGCCCGAACAATCCAAGTATGACATTTAACCATTCTAGCCAACTCCAAAGCTTCAACATTCTCTATCCCCAGTGCCCGTCGATCAAACCGCTCTCCCCATCGACCATCTTCCATTTCATAAAAGCACTCTTTAGCCACTTGTTCCACTACCTCCGTCGGGGCTGTATGCTTCGGTGGCAGTAACCTATACTTGGCTACAGCTTCCTCCAGAGAGTCGTATACACGACCACTCTTTTGAGCCGCTTTATGTAAGCCTACCAACTCCTCTTCCGGCGAATCAATTTTCATATCGGCTATTAGTAATGAGGAAGGTGGCCTGACTCCTCGACTAGCTACTTTGAGCCCGACGTAACCTCCCATTGAATGGCCAACGATTGAATACGGACCTTCGAGTTTACTGGCCAATTCCTCTACGTCTTCTGCATAATCATCGAAACGGTAGCTATCTGCCCAAGGGCTTTGACCGTGTCCTCGAAAGTCTGGTGCTACCAAAAAGTAGTCCTTTTCAAGTTTGGGTGCCACCCACTCCCACCAGCCGCTGTGACATGCGAGGGCGTGCAGCAGGATTACTGTTGGCTTTTGAGGATCTCCCCATGTTCGGTAGTGCATATCCATTTACTTGACCTCCATCGGATTGAGTTTTTTTCGTTCACTTTTCTTCAAATCTCATAGTATGTGTGCGTTTCATCGGTTAGAATGAAACCTTATAAACTTTTAAAATAGAGCTTTTGCAAATTCAATCCCATTGATGGGTAAGAGATTGCTTTCTTCAGCAAGCTTCACACAATCGTCAGAGAACCTATCTGCTAAGGAAATTGAAATTTCTTGGATGATGCAGTTTGATAAGGAGTTGTCTGAATGTTGAACCATTTTGTATATTATATAGTGCTATTATACTATGAAACTTCTCAAAAATTTCCATACTCTTGCTGAACGCGAGATTTTCCGCAACAAAAAAAGACAGAGACCTTGTTACAATTTAGTGCAACAAGGAACCTGCCCCTCGGATTATACAATCTTTATTTTATTCTCCTAATCCATAACTAATAAGGTTCGTGAAGATTCTATAAGCCCCTGGAACTTGATTTTCCATTTGTCTGTAGAAAACTAGGTTTGTATACAAATACGTACCCTCACCATATTCCGTTAACAAAACACCACTGTCAAACGGATCTTCTCCAGGGTCTGCCATGGATAAGAATGTCTCGTAATTGGAATCCCAATCCATCGGGAAGTAGAGTCCTCTCTCTTGAACCCAATGATCCCAATCATTGTCTGTTATTACATTTGGATAATTGAAAAGGGCATGATCTGGTTGTGTTACTGTAACATCTGCTAATTCATCTGTTACACGCCATCTAATGGAAGGTGTTCCGATTTTGAGTCGATAAGGCGCTGTTGCATCCGTGTCCCAATTATCACCTGGTTTATGATATTGAACAACAAAGTGTCCGCCATTTTCAACATACTCTAGTAAGCGATCATTATTTTGTACAAGGTCTTCTCTCGACAGATAGGCACGGATACCCGTTACGATCGTGTCATACTGAGTTAAATCAGCAGATGTTAAATCTTCCTCTGTTAACTTTGTTACATCAAAACCAGCATTCGCTAAATAATCTGCGACTTTATCAAAACCACTTTCAATATAGCCGATTTTAAGGTTATCTGGTTTTAACAGTTCAAAAGCAACGCCATTGATCACAGAAGGATATAGATAGTACATATCTTTAATGTGATCATATAAAATCTCTTGAACCGTTGTATTGAACGATTTTCCGTCTGCTGTAGCTACAGCTTCAATGACAAAGTCCCCTTCTTCAATATCATCCGGAGGAGTTATAGTAAAGGACACTTCTTTTTCCTCAAATCTTTCTGTAAAAGAAATCTCTGTTGCAGAAGGATTGCTTGACCAGCCTTCAGGAAGATTCAATGATACTGTTGCATTTTTTGCTCCTTCGAAATAGTTTTTCACTTTAACTTTTACAGGGATTTCATCTTGTACATCCGCTGTGTTTACGACTACATTTTGTGGGTCCATTGTTAGGCTTAATCCAGGTAAAACCGCTACTGTGTTATCGAGCTCTAGTACGGATTCCGTGGTATATCCGTTTTCCTTATAAGAAATTTTACTTTGAATAACTGGCTGACCATAAGGATCAAAGGATTCGCTGTCCTCAGGAACTTGAACCTCAAACGTAACAGTTTTAGAGTCTCCTGGTTGTAATTTCGTTACTTTCTTTACATCACTGTTTTCCCAATTATCCGGTAGTACGAGAGATGCAGCAACATGGTGGATGCTCTTTTCACCATTATTCGTAATGGTCATCGTTACGGTAGATTTTTCACCACTCGTTAACACATTTGAATCAAGTGATGTATTCACATCTAGACTTGATGCTACAAAACTTGCTTCTTTTAATTGTACTGCTTTCAGTTCGAGTTTATGGAATAAATCAACTTTAACTCCTTCACTTAATGGTGCTTTGTCTACCATTGCTTTTACTCTTTCAACGGCTTTTAATGAATCTTGAACTTCAGGAAGTATTTCACTTCTGTTTGGATAAAGTTCAACAATTTGATCTAAACTCTTTTGAAGTTCGATTAATTGCTTTTGCAGACCCTTTTGTGGGACTAGTTCTGCCCACTCTGCAAAGTCATATGGTACGCCAGCGAATAGATCTGGATTATTCGCGGATTCAATCGCATTTACTAATTCAAGTTGAACTTGTCTAGGTTCTGCCGGGATGTCTCTTCCCATCCCTTGACTCTTATGCATATATCTTGATTCTTCACCGAGTTGTGGATACGTCATTTGATAGATTGGGTCATACATCCCAATTTCAATGGAGGTAATGTTGTCTGGGTTAGAGTCTGAAGCTGTAGGTAAATAGACCTTCTTAATTTCCCATGGTGTCAACCCTTCTTCTAACTGCTCTGGGAAAACAGTTGGGTCCGCTGCATCTTCAAATGCTTGTAGAGAAAGAATCGTGATGGCTCGATGATGCCCGTGTTGACTATCTACATTTCGGAAAGACGGCATGACAATATCCGGCTTGTACGTTCGAATGAAACGGATAAGCCGTTCGTATGTTACATCCTCTCCCCATTTTTCTAACGTCTCGTCAGGTGATTTCGAGAAACCAAAGTCATAGATGGCATCCGAAGTGAGTTCACTTAAATGATAGGCTTTAACACCGGTAATTTTCGCTGCTTCAATCATTTCATTGGAGCGAATAATTCCAAGGCCATTTCCTAATTCCGTTCCAATTTCGTTTTGCCCACCCTCGCCTCGGTTTGCAATTAAACTAGCTGTTTTAACACCTAGGCCTCTTGAAAGATAGGCTAGAAAATCACTTCGTTCATCATCTGGATGAGCACCTGTATTTAGGAAAGTTACAGTTGTACTAAGAGGTTTTAATACATTCCAAAGTTCTACGTCTGGATTTTCTTTCGTTTCGGAAAACCCTTGTAGTGACGGGAAAAAAGTGACTAATAACAAGAGTGACAAACATACTTTTAACACCCTTTTCATTATGTAACCCCTTTCAATTTAGTTTTAAATGACAGAAATATTGGTATCCTCCTTCCTACCTCGATTAGTTAGTTTAGTTTACTAACTATCTAAATCATATCATTTTGTCAGAATATTTTAATATTTCTAAAGTACGATTTAAAATGTGAAGCTTTTGGACTGGTTTCAGTAAAAACGCAAAATGTTTGGTATGATTTTCCTATAAATCTCCCGTAAAAAAATGAAAAGACTTTTTTATAATTTGCACAATAACCGTCACAATTCTACTATTTAATAGTTTTTACTAGTTCTGCATTTTTAGCCCTATTCCCAATAAACTTAACAAACAAAAAAGGAGGCTTTCTTATAGAGGCCTCCTATCTTTATATAAAATAACTGTTTAAAAAAAGTTGTTTCCTAAATTTTATTTTAGATCGCGCACTCTATTCCTTAGAACCTCAAACCCATCAATCTGACACTCCACTTCATCCCCGTCATTGATCACTATAGCACCAGGAGTCCCCGTAGAAATAATATCCCCAGGTAGCAACGTCATGACTTCCGAGTGAAATGACACTAAAAACCATGGATTAAAGGTCATATTCTGAACAATGTTGCTTCTGACTTCAGTTTTATTTTTTATAGTAGACACTTTCAGCTGCATGACATCCTCAACTTCATCAGGCGTGACAAGTTGTGGGCCAAAGCTGAAGAAGGTATCAAAGCTTTTAGAACGCGTTAAGTATCTTGGGTTTTTCTGCAGGATATCTTCTGCTGTCATGTCGATAATGGTTGTGAATCCAGCTATGTAATGTTGGGCATCTGATTCAGAGACGTCCTTGCATTTTTTACCGATGATAACGCCTAGTTCTGCTTCTGCTGTTGTTCTGTTGGATTGTTTTGGGATTTGGATAGTATCGTTCATCCCGATGACACTTGTCGTTGGTTTCATGAAGCTGGCTGGCTCTTCTTGAGGAGCGATCTCATTTAAATCGCTGGCATGATCGACATAGTTCAGGCCAATTCCCCATATTTTACTAGGGTAGCGATAAAGAGGAGAATAGATTACTTCCTCTTTACTTAGACTCACTTCAATCGGTAAGTCCCGGAGAGCTACTTTACCCTCTGAGTTAAACCACTCTGTCAATTCTTCTAGTTGCTCGTTTTGGATAATGCCTAGAATGGTTATGTCCCCTGTTTTATTATATTGGTTGTTGATTTGTTCTAATGAATAATAGCGATCCTCTAAAAAGACGGCTGCTTGTTCTGTTTCATTGATTTTAATTGTGGCCAAACGCATATGTACTCCCCCTTGATAGAATCATAGATTGTCTTTGATTAGTTCTATATTTTTTGCTCGATTTCCTACATACTAAAAGCTTTTAATCTGCACTCCTTATTTCATAAATTTTACCAGAAAAGTAAACGGAGTGTTGGTTGTATGTTTATTATTTCGCCACACGAAGGTTATACCCTTCTTTTTATTTTCAATGAATCGACAAGTTTTTTCTCTAAGGCGCGTGATAGCAGTGTTTTTGTCAGTTTTTGCGCTTGCCTAGGAAATGATATAAAGTTTGGTTCGTATTGCCCACATCTTTTTCGTCAATAAAGGAACTATGCAGAAATGTGAAGGAGGTGTTTTTACAAATGAAAGGGATTACAGTGGTTGGTGCTGTTATTCGTGATGAAAACAACCATATACTGTGTGCTTTGCGGTCCCCTACCATGAGCATGCCGAACTATTGGGAGTTTCCTGGCGGTAAAGTTGAGGTTGGTGAGGACTTGAAAGAGGCTTTAGTTAGAGAGATTCGTGAAGAGTTGGATGTGGAGATTGTGGTACATGAAAAGATCACGGATGTGAAGCATCAGTATGAAACGGTAGAAGTGCATTTGCATACTTATTCGTGTTCGGTGAGGTCTGGGGAGCCGGTTGCGAAGGAGCATCGTGTTTTGGAGTGGGTTTCTCCGGAAGATTTGGAGGGGTTAAGATGGGCACCTGCGGATATTCCTACGGTGGAAATGGTTAGTGGGGATTTACAATTATAAAAAGGGGCTAGCCTGTGAAAATGTTAGCCCCTATTATGATAGCCATAATGGGATTAAAGATCATCTAAAGACTGTACGCAAATAATGATCGTCCTGAACTGTTATTTCATACTTCAATAATTCCGTCCACAAAAATCGATCTAATGCATAAGGACTTCTCTTTTGTAAGGAACGAATGATTTCTCGATTCAAATCAAACATAAATAATTCTCCTTTTAAAACAAATCCAAGCTGACACTGTTTTCGGTTGGAGGTCCAGCGATGCCAGATTGCTAGATTTTCTTCTCTCTCCATTAGTTCTGTCTCCATACAATATAGGACATGCTGTAGAAACTGCTCTTCATTCATCCCTTTAGCCATGTACCCTCTCGCCATACCATTTGCATTCATCGTAAACTCTCTCCTTTTGTATTTTTCTTAAATACAAAAAACTCCTCTCGCTTTAAATGCAAGAGGAGCTGATCCGCCCATTGATATCATTCAAAGCTACTGCTTTGCTGGTGGGAGCACCTTGTTTAACACGAAACAGGTTGCTGTGGAGTCAAAGAGCCAGATCTCTCGTCCACTCTGGATATTGTATTTAATTGGTTTTAGTTTAGCAGGTTTTGGGTGTGATTTCTAGTGGTCTTACTGAAATTATTTTAGATAATATCATCATCTTACTTAAGACTTCTTCCAAATTTACATGAAACCTTTAATATAGATATTGCTCAGTCAGTAGGAGCCATATGGAAAGTTCCTAATATCATAATGATGCTTGTTTTCTTTAAGACTTTTGAAATCACCTCACTTACTCTTTCTATTATCAGTAAAAAACCCCTTTCTTTTTATAGAAAATATTCAGGTAATTCTTTTAGAAGAAAATGCTTGTCCCCCACTATACTCACTCCATTCCATGTGTTATAATAACTCAGTTAATTGAATAAAATCTGCAAATCTGCAGGAGAGGTCCTAGGAAATCCCTCTATAAAAAACTAAGGCGAACTATAACTCTATTTACCTTGGTTATAGTTTTTTTGTTTTTGTGGACCTCCTCCTAGTGTAAAAGGAGGAACAAAATGAAGAAGAAAGAAAAAGCGGTTGTGATTTTTAGTGGCGGCCAGGATAGTACGACTTGCTTGTTTTGGGCATTAGAACGCTACGAAGAAGTCGTTGCGGTCACATTTAATTACAATCAGCGGCATAAGCAAGAGATTGATGTGGCAGCTGGAATTGCCATAGAGCTTGGCGTGGAACATCATGTGCTCGATATGTCCCTATTGAACCAGTTGGCACCGAATTCGTTAACCAGACCAGATATGGAGATTGAGCAGGAAGATGGAGACGTTCCGAACTCTTTTGTGGATGGACGGAATCTATTATTCTTGTCATTTGGTGCGATTTTGGCGAAGCAGTTGGGTGCAAGGGATCTTATTACGGGCGTTTGTGAGACGGATTTTAGCGGGTATCCGGATTGTCGGGATGTGTTTATTAAGTCTTTGAACGTCACGCTGAACTTATCGATGGATTATAACTTTGTCATTCATACTCCGTTAATGTGGCTCGACAAAGCGGAGACGTGGGCGTTGGCAGATGAATTGGGTGCCTTTGATTATGTGAAAGAGAAGACCCTCACCTGCTATGAAGGAATTGTCGCGGAAGGCTGCGGCACCTGCCCCGCTTGTAAGCTACGGCAACAAGGGTTAGATAAATATATGAGTCTACGGAATCAAGAAAAAAGGATAGGTGAAACATCATGAGAATCTTTTTCTATTTAAGTGTGATTGTGTTAGCGAACATTGTCACGGCTAAATTTGCCCCGCTTGAATGGGGACTTTTTATCATTCCATGGGGATCATTCTTAATTGGAGCAACCTTCATTCTACGAGATATCGTTCAGAATAAGTACGGCAAGAAGAAAACGTACATGTTTATTGCATTGGCGCTGGCGTTGTCGGCAGTTTCTAGTTATCTATTAGGTGATACACTTTGGATTGTGTTTGCAAGTGCTGTGAGTTTTGCGATTTCTGAAACCACAGATACGGAAATTTACTCTCGTTTGAAGGCATCTCTTCAGGTAAGAGTGCTATTTAGTGGAATTGTTGGCGGATTATTAGACTCTGCAATCTTCGTAATCGTCGGTCTTTCCCCTCTTGGCGCAGGTTTTGTGCCTTGGGAGTTTGTATGGATGGCGATTTTAGGGCAAGTAATTATTAAGACGATCATGCAGTTCCTTGGTGTGATGGTGTTGAGTTTTACGAGTGTTGTGAAGAATGAGTTTGCGAGCTAAGGTTATATAGAGGTGAAAGGCATTGCTCCCGTGGGCAATGCCTTTTGTTTTGTTAAGTGAGTTCTGGTGGGAAAGGGTCCTGTCCCTTTCTCAAAACTCTATAAAAAACGGATGGAGGTCTTCATTTAAACAATATTCAATTCTTTGCCTGAAGTTTGGCAAAGTTATCATTTCTAATGCTTCCTTTATAGGAAAGAATCCAACTTCTAGACTTTCAAAACTATTTGTAGGTTTTCCACCGATTGGTTTTCCTAGAAACAAAGTATTACAGATTGACCGATTTACGTTTTGAAAAATCCCACAAAACTTAGTTACTTCGATATCAATACCTGATTCTTCCTTTGTTTCTCTTATAGCTGCTTGCTTAATAGATTCTCCTTCTTCAACTTGTCCTCCTGGCATCTCCCATCCTCTAAGTGGACTTTTAACAAGCAATAATTCATTATTTTCGTTTAAAACAATGGCAGCAGCTGAAACAATATGTTTTGGTGTTGTCATTTACGTATCCCCCTATTTACATATGTATTTTTAATTTACAAAGAAACCGGTACCAAATTAATATTCTTGGATTTAAGATTTGAAATAACTTCCTGATCATCCACATCCGATACAATCGTGTCTATCTCTTCTAACGAACAAACATGATAGATTCCATGACGATGAAATTTATCCCAGGAAATCAACATGATCGATTTTTTGGAATGTTTTAAAGCAGCTTGTTTTAAGGTCACATCATCATCTATGACTGCTGTGACTTTCCAATCTGGTGTTAACCCTGTTAAAGACAAAAAGCACTTATCAAAGTAAAATTGCTCCACGCAAAGTGTGGCAATACGTCCATAGGAGCCCCTATCTTCAGGATGAATGACACCTCCTGTATGAATCACTTTATGGGTTTTATTTGATAGAGATGTAGCGTGAAATGAGTTAGTTACAATGGTTAAGTTATTGAATGTGTCCAAACAACCAAAAATGGGATCAGTAAAAGAAGATGATTCTATAAAAATAGTATCTCCATCTTCAATAAGTTTCGAAGCTTCTCTTGCAAACTGCAAATTGTGATCGTTCATTTTTTCTTGAAATGGTGTGACTTCAGACATCTTCGTTTTCAAGATACCTCCACCATATACTTTCGTAATAAGCCCTTTCTTTTCTAAAAAATTAAAATCCTTTCTGATCAAATCTTCAGTAACCGAGAAATAGGCTGCAAGTTCTTTCGTCTTTACCCTCCTCTTCTTATTTAAAATTTCGATAATCTTATTTCTTCTTTCATCAACGAAATATTTTTGATCCATGTAGCCTCCAAAGTTTTATATTCAAAAGCAATTATTACTTTGTATTGTTTTGTATTACTTTATATTGTTTATTATAAATCATTTTACGAAATGTTTCATATTTTGTAAAGTTTTAACAGGAAGTTTCTCAAAAAATCAATACAAATTCGAACGTTATTACTTTTTATTGTTCTTTCTGACTAGAGATTCATTGTAAAAAATCACATAAAAAAACAAGGGAACGTTCTAACTGACGTCCCCTTGTTCTTTTTAAAAGTAAGCTTCTATCGGTGTTGGTTTCTTTCTTGAAAAAATCCGCCATGATCGTGAGTATGCATCCGAGGTTCAATAGTTTTTTTATCACTCTCATTATGATAATAATTCTTTCGTATTCTTCTATAACACCAGTTTATTAAGGAAACACATAATATAAGCCCGCCTACACCAATTAACCACCACATAACTACCCCTCCGTTTTCGAGAAGTTCATTCTTCAACAAACTCTATCCATTCGTCTACTTCCAGTTCTAATTCCTTTGATTATTATTACGTATTTGATGAAAAAAGGTTTCGCACCATGTAAATACGTTTTTTACCCTTTACTGTTTTAAAGCGAATAATTATTCTAACTAAATCCATAATAAAAAATAGGTGGTGATGTGAGTATGAATTTCGACTATTATGTTTTAACAGGTATTTGGATTGTGTTTCCTATAATACTTTGGAAAGCAGTACCTCGAAATCGTATACGCGAAGCTATTGCCGCATTTTTATTCTTTCAAATGTTAACATGGTTATTTAGTATAAGCCTAACGTTTGCCGGCTTACTGGAAGCCCCTGTACGTTTTTTTAAAAAAGCAACCGATATAAATTTTACAATGGAATACATGGTTTTTCCCACAATAGGTACGATATTTCAGTTACGATTTCCTTCACAGGCTAATTACATAAAACGGGTAATCCACTATTTATGTTACGTTGGCATCATTTTAGCTTTTATGTTTCTGGTTGGAACCTTTACAAACATTATGACTGTTAAGATGGATAACCTCGTCAGAAGTTTCTTTAATTTTATAATTGAATTATGGTTATTACGGCGTTATGTATTGTGGACTATCAAGCCACAAGAAAATAGTAGGATAGATACATATGCAAATTGAACATTTAATTTTATACATTTTGTATGCTATTACTTTCATGTCTTTAGCCTATATACCCAAATCAAAATGGAGAGAGGCTAGTCTCGCATTTTCGTTCCAACAATGTATTACCTGGTTTCTGGGCTTACTAGTTGTCGAGTTAAATCTCATAGAATACCCTGTAAGGGAGCTCGCAAAAGTGAATCGCACGAGCTTCTTATTTGAATTCATTCAATATCCCATCGTAAGTAGTTTCTACTGCATCTATTACCCACTTAACAGGACTCTAAGGGTTAGGATTTTATATACCAGTACCTTTTGTACTGCTCTAGTCATCCCGGAAATCCTATTCGAAAAATATACAGACTTAATTTCATATGTACACTGGGAATGGTATGTATCATGGTTATCTATATACATATCCTTAACAATCCTGTGGTACTTCTATAAATGGTATTTCAGGTTGGAGGAATGAGTGGGACAGGGGGGACAGGAACCTTGTCCCACTACCTTTAAAATATATGAAGATGCTCGAGTAATATTTTAGTACCGATTAATGCGAGGACAATGCCACCAAAAAGTTCTGCCTTTTTCTTTAATCGATCTCCACTTATCTTACCTAATAAAATCCCTACAATCGTTAGGACAAACGTTACTACCCCAATACTAAAGACAGCAAATAAGATGGAAATGTCTAAAAAGGCGAAGCTGACCCCAACCGCTAAGGCATCAATACTTGTTGCCAAGGAAAGAAACAACAACACCCGATTATCTGCTGGATTTAATGTTTTTTCATCTTCTTCAGCAATTGAATCATAAACCATTTTAATACCAATCAGTAATAATAGGACAAAAGCTACCCAATGATCGAAATTCTTTATGTAAATGCTAAATCTACTACCTAATCCCCATCCTATAAGAGGCATAAGTGCCTGAAAAAAAGTAAAGAACAAACCTATTTTTAATAGAGTTTTGATATTAAATTTCTTTTTTAGTACAACCCCACTTGTAATAGAAACAGCAAAAGCATCCATTGCTAACCCAATGGAAACCATTAGTATTGTTCCAACATTCATTGTTTCACTTCCCCATTTTTCTTAAGCCTTTATAAGGCTACCACCCGATGATCGAGTGTGTCTATACAAACATTTTTGCATGGAGGAAAGAAATTGAGCCCTGGTAATTTTTCCAATAATGTGGGTAACAAAAAAAGGACAACTATTTCATTTGAAATAAATTGCCCCTCTGCACATTGCATATTTATAATTTTCTTTAATTACTTTCATTGTTTTTACAAGTCATTATCGTTTAAACACTCTTCTTCTGGGATAATTCTAATTGGTTTCCACTTTCCATTTCCTACTTTGCGAAATTGAGCTACTTCTATGTCTGTTCCATTGGTCAACGAAAAAAATATAAGACAGTATTCAGCACCATCAGTACCATGGAAGTAAATATTCTTAACATATCCATTTATTACTGTTGGATATCTTTTCTGAATCATTTTGCACCAATTACCATACTTCACCTCAACAGCTGATTCCGCATCATGACTCCATCCATGATAGGGTGCGCACAGAAAATCCTCCTCAATGCGACTCATTTCTGAAATCCGATAACCTTCTTTTTCATGAACCAACTGGATAAATCCATAATAGTACCCAAAATACTCCCCTTTTTTACCTTCAAAACCCTCAATGGTTTCCATTTCATAAAAAAACCTGAGCCCATGTTTTACATTAGGTACACGACATAGCTTGATCAAACTCGTATGTCCTATTCCAGCAAACGAATGAAGATAGTCTTCATAACTTAGTTTTCTTTTGTATTCCTCGGATAAGAAATTATAGGCAAGCGGAAATGGTATTCGCGCATGACCAACTGTCCCGCAGCTCCTACCTAACATATTTTCTGCTTCACGCAAAATACTAAAATAGTTGAGAACAGTGTCTTCAGGGGTTTTGGTCAACTCAGTTGGGAGATGGATTTGGTCGTGTTTTTTTTCATAATATGGATGGAAGAATGCAAAAGATTGAAATCTCAAATTTAAAGCTGGCAAGCAAGATGGACGAAAGTATTTTTGATGATAAGTAGTTTCGTCTATTTGATTCCGTTGTAACACAATCATCACCCCAGTACAGTTTATGGGTGGATGATGGATATGTGTCAGGGACAAGGGGACAGGAACCCTGTCCCACTATTGCTTCACAACAAGATGCCCGGTTTGTTCAGGTACATTCTTTAATGCCGTTCTTAAAAACTCAGGGTATAAGGGTACACTTTCCAGTTGCTCAATCGGCACCCATTGGTAGATCAACCTTTCTCCCTCAACCCCATGGAATGGCTGTTGATCAAACCCCGTATTGTCTCCATCCAATTCAATAGAGTAATAGAACCCTATCTCATGAAATTTCCTATCGTCATAAGTAAAAAAGTTCTCTACTACCCAGAGTAATTTATCAATTTTAATATTCACATCTAGTTCTTCGATGAATTCTCTTTTTAAACTTGCTTTTGAATCCTCAGCTATAGCCACTCTGCCTCCTGGAAGAGACCAAGTGCTATCATTCACCGCCCTATGTATGAGAACATGTCCATCTTGAATCAAAACTCCTACTACTCTGTAATTGAAGACCGCTTGTTCTGTTTTAAATACCACGTCCATGATTATCTCCCTTTTAGTTATTATTTGCACCCGCTATACTCGAAATGCTTTCCATCAATTGGCCCCATTCCATCGGGTGGCGACCAGACAGTTTGGCATATTTGGTCATCACCAACGTAATAGGTATAGGTCCAATCTTTTTCATTTTCAAAGGTAACTTTTAAGTGATAGGGATTGTATTGCCTTCCCACTTGACGCCTGATCTCCCACACTTCTCCTGGATAGTTTTCCTCTAGATATTGATTTAGTTTTTCTGTTTTCAGGGACACTTGATAATCAATCCAGAAGGGACGTACTGCAAAGAATAAAAGCAATAGAAGTGTTATGAAGGAAACAGTGATTATACTCTTTTTCCTCATTCTGTATGGTAATAGGAAAGCAATTATAAAAAGGCCCGCTACAAAAATAGTGGATATCATAATTTCTATTACTGTTATTGGATGCATGTGTTGCCTCCTTTTAATTTGTACGCTTTTGGGACAAGGAACCTGTCCCCCATGTCCCTAAATTTCTCTTTTATATCTACAGGAAGTATAACCATCTTCCTCTTCTTCATATTGGAACTCGAAACCCTTGGCTTCATAAAAAGGAATGCCTTTTTGGTTTCCTTTTTGTACGGAGATCCACTGTTCCGTTGCACCGAATTCTTTCTGCTGCGTTGTAATGGTATCAAGTAAGAGGCTACCAATCCCTTCATTTCGGCGGTCAGGGCTTAAATACAGAACATATATCTCCCCCGCTGTATCACTAATCAAACCGCCACCGCCAGCACCGACCACTTCATCATCTTCTATAGCAACAAAGTATCCGCCCCAGCCTTTCGATGAACTGGAAACCTCTGATTGTATTCTTTCGGGATTGTAGTATTCTTGGATGATTTTTTCTAAGTATTCTTTTGTATAAATGCCGCTATATGTTGCCCAATTTGCGTCCGTACAGACTTTTGATATCCCATCAACATGGGTAGAGTTTGCCTTATAAATATGTATCATGGTTATTACCTTCCTTACATGTTTCCGTATTGTTTAACCAACTAGCATTTTCGGTATCCACACTTCTCCCCTGGTAAATCGAACACCCAGTTCGCCTTTCCTATTACGGTGCAGCCCAAAATTAAATGATAGTCTCCCAATTTCATATATTTAAAAAGTAGTGAAATCTAAATTTAATTTTAACATAATATCCCAAACAGAACTCTCAAAATGTAAAAAGGCATTGCTCCTAGCAATACCTTTTACTTGGTTTTATATTTACCCCGCGGGAAATGTGGGACAACAAACCTGTCCCCCTGTCCCTACCCCTGTCCCTAATCAGATACCAACCTGTCTCGGTCGATGGCGTATGGGGGTTGCTCCATCCAGCCTTTTTCTATGTATATTTTTGCTGCGTCGTTCACGAAGCCCTGTATTTTTAGTAACGATTTTATATATTGAAATCCGATGTCATTTCTACCGCTGACCGCTACTGAATTTCCAAATGCCCTGACTTTCATAGCGAACATATCCATTTTATGGTGGAGCATTAGCTTATCAGAAAACGGTGAAAAAGTTGATGGTTTTACTAAGTGATCAAGGTAGGAAGGAGCAGGTAAATTTTCTTCATTTAATTTTTGGACATATCGTTTAATATTGATTTCTGTAAGGTCTCTTCCCTTGATAAATAGATCCCGAATCTTGTCATCCTTAGCCACCTGACTAAATGCCATTATAAGGGCCTTACTCGTCACATTGTTCTCAATATTATCGTAAAAATGAGCAATTTCCAGAGCATGAAGGGGCCTTTGATTAAATATCCCATTCATAAAACTCTCTTCAACAAACTCTACCTTGTCCGGAGTCGGAATAATGGGTGGCTTAATGATATACCCTTTAGCCATCAATATATCCACAATTTGCTCCATCAATTTCATGGTTTGCTTCATACAATATTCATAAAATTCCCTTACATCTGATCGTGTCACTAAAGGAATGGCTACGTTATAAATGCTTAATCCCGCTTTTGCTGTATATTTCAAATAGTGAACGTAAAATTCATCCTCAAACAAACGGGGAGCACCCAAATTCACATCCTCATCACCAAAGCCTTGAGGAATCGCAAAGTTCTCCTTTTGAAAAATCTCCTCAATCCTTTTTACAAACTCAACGCTGAGATCCAATGCATTTTCAAGTAATGTCTTTATATCCTCATCTTCAACATGCTGAAGATAGTAATTCAAAATGCATTCAGCCATACTGTTTCCCATATAAGTAGCCCAAAGCTTTCCCATTTCAGCGGAAGTAAGTTTACTATGCGGACTCGTCTTATCCGTACTAACAATAATCGGTCTAAACGGTGTCATACAAACAACTCCTTATGGGACAGAGGGACAGGAACCCTGTCCCACCTTCTCATTATTATTGTATCATGAAATTGTAGTGGTCTTGACCTTTCTTCGTATAAGATCATCCTACTTCCTCCACTCACATTCACATCATGAAAGAAAGCAACTCTTCATGGTTATTCCCCATCACTTTTCTCATTATTTATCATGAACCAATATTTCACTCTTTATTATGTGTTTTGAAAATAGAAATAGTATAAATATTCCCTTATAGCATAGAAATATGTCCAGCTTATTGGATGTTAGATAAAGGATTCCAGGTAGAGCGTGCATTTGATACTTATTATTTTCACCCTAATTTGTATACCTGCTCGGTTCATTTTTCTATTCTACTCTGAAAGTTTCTCCCACATAGTGGGACAAGGTTCCTGTCCCCTTGTCCCTAAGGGTATTGTTCAGAATGGTATTGGGCACATTATTTGTTAAATAGTAGTAGGAATATGGATTGAAAAGGAGGTTTGGATTTTGATTTTAACGAATCCCATTAGTTCGTCGGAAGTTGGAACTTTGTGGCTTACATATCAAGAAAAGACGATGATCATGAGAATTTTAGAATATTTCATAGAGAAGTCTGAGGACGAACAAGGCCGTAATATTTTGGGCGGGTTATGGCAGGAGCTCAATTTTTATGTTTTAGAAATGGAAAAGCTGTTTCAGGATCAGGGGATGTCTAAGCCCATTGGATTCTTGAAAGAAGATGTGAATATAGAGGCCCCTAAGCTGTTTGATAATGGCTTTGATATTATGTTTCTCCGCTTGTTGAAAGAAGTGAGCATGGGGATGTATACGATTAACATGAACATGTCCTATAACGCTAAGGTCATGCAAATATATGAGGGGCTTACATTGGTCACACAAAAAATTTATAAGCTTGCCACTCTTTATCTGCTTGAAAGAGGGATTCTTACTCTCCCTCCAAAAGTAACGATGCCGAAGAAAAACGAATTTATTGAAAGTAAAAGCTACATGTCGGGATTTAATCCATTTGGTGATAAGCGAGCCTTAAACGATATTGAAATCGGAATTCTCCATCATACCGTCGAAGTCAATAATATTGGACTACAACTCATCACCGGTTTCGCGCAATGTGCCCAAAACAAAGAGGTTAAACAATATTTTTTAAAGGGTATGGAGCTTGCTAAAAAACAAATAAAGGTAGCAGAAGAAATCCTTTTAGAAAGTGGTGTTCAATTTTCTGCTACGTCTGGAGGTACAGTGACAACTTCAACAGTAGCTCCCTTTACGGATAAACTCATGATGCATTGCATCTATTTATTAAACGGATTTGGTCTTGTTGCCAACGGTTTTGGAACCTTTTTTAGTATGCGAAATGATATATCCGTTAAAAATACACTTATTGCAAAAGACGTGTACTTTTACGGTCAGGAAGGGATAAATATTAAGATAAAAAATGGCTGGTTTGAAGAACCACCACAAATGGAAGACCGATCCAAGATAATTAAAAAAGGACATGAATAATATCGAACCCTGAGATGAAACCTAACCATAGTGTTAGGATTACTAACACGACCATACAATGTGGGGGGATTTATGTTGAATATAATAAGATATTTCTTATCAGCCCTTTTTACTCTAATGATTCGAATGACCTTCTTCATGGAGCGTTTGAACGCACGAGTTAAAAATATATTTAGAATCCCAACCTTGGCTCAGTCTTAACGTATTCGAACAGAAAATTCGTCTCCATATTGCTTTAAAAAAGGTAAACACGGTTTGTGTTTACCTTTTTTTTGGTTGGTGGATGGGAGTGGGACAAGGTTCCTGTCCCTCTGTCCCACTTAGGCTTGGCGGAATTGTGGGACACGGTTCCTGTCCCTCATGTCCCGCTCGGCGGATTCTACGGTTTGTTTGAGGAGCGTTGCTATGGTTACTGGGCCAACTCCTCCTGGTACTGGGGTGATGGCTGATGCTTTTTCGTAGCAGGCATTATAGTCGATATCACCGATGTTTCCTTTGTTGTAGCCCGCATCTAGTACGACTGCCCCTTCTTTAATCCAATCTCCTTGGATGAAGTTTGGTTTCCCTACGGCCGCTACTACAATATCGGCTTGTTTTAGGATTTCAGCTAAGTTAGTCGTTTTGGAATGACAAGTGGTGACGGTCGCATTTTCGTTAAGTAGGAGCGCCGATACCGGTTTACCTAAGATTGGGCTTCTTCCTACGACGACTGCATGCTTTCCTTCTACCTCAATCCCATAAAATTCAATGATTTTCATGATGGCAGCAGGCGTACATGATGGATACTCACCAAATCCTAACGCTGTTTGCCCATACCCTGCACTCGTTACACCATCTACATCTTTTTCAATGGCGATGGTTTCAAAAGCTTTACGCTCATCGATATGTGATGGAACCGGATGCTGAAGCAAAATTCCATGAACAAATGGGTCGTTATTTAATTTTTCAATCTTTACGAGCAATTCTTCTGTCGTCGTCTCTTCTGGCAGATGCACACGAATCGACTTCATTCCAATTCGCTTACAGGCATTTCCTTTCATTTTCACATAGGTTTCCGAGGAAGGGTCATTTCCCACTAAAATGGTAGCGAGACATGGTGTCACACCATTCCTTTTTAATGATTCCACTCTACCCTTCAAGTCTTCCTTCATCTCTTGAGCTACTACATTTCCATCTAAAATAAGCTTCTTCACAATTTCGCCTCCGAAAAAATGTAATAAAAAAGAGACAGGAATCCCTTGATTCCTATCTCTGCCCAGACGACCCGACTATATAAAAACACAGCTCCCCTGTGGTTAACTCCACACACGTCGTCAGTTACTGTGTCCGTTTCCGTTTGTATAACTAAAAGATACCAAAACCACACGAAATGTCAAGAAGAACCATGAAGTTTGTTTTTTATCGCACTTATAAGTAGCTGGTTACATCTACCAAATTTCACCCTTATTCCTGTATAAACTCCCCTTTAATAGCAGCTGTTGTTAATTCTCCAGAACCTGCATTTACAATTTTTACATCTCTGGCAATATTGCTAATGCTGATATCTCCACTTCCGTCATCAACCGTTACACTACCTATTACATTAGTTACGGTTAGATCACCGTTCCCATCTAAAATATCAAGATCTCCTTCGAAATCAATTATATTCAAATCACCAGAACCATCCGTGATCCTTGTATTTCCTGCAGATTCAATAATATCAATATCTCCTGTTAAGTCTTCAATGACAGCTATGTCTTGAGAATTTTTAATAATAACAGATCCTGACCCATCTCTAATCTCCAGTCTTCCGTTTATATTCTCCAAGATGATGTCTCCAGACTCATCATTAATGCTTACTTGCTCTATTATGTTTATAATCTCTAACTTCCCAGATTGATCATTTACGTGCAAATTTAGTTCCGGTGGCACCATCACTCTAACATCCATTGACTGATTAACTTCATCATTTGAACTTTTAAATGCTGCCTTTAGTACTGCTTTAGCATCCTCTTTTTCCAATGATAATACATAATTGTCCTGGTCTTTTTTGGACATCACAATACTTGCCTCAACAATGATAGACGAAACTTTAGCATCCCCAATAATCGTTATATTCGGAGAAGCACTTTCAACAAGTAATGTATCAATTAACTCTAATTCAAGATCTAACTTCTTCGTTTGTTCCACAGTCTCCACTTTCTCTTCACCACTACACCCAGTAAATATCCCCGTGCACAAAATGAACAATAAAACTAGTTTTTTCAATCTTAAACGCTCCCTCTTAAAAGATAACCAAAGTACACTCCGTTGATAATATTAGACCTTAATTACCTTGTTAAAAAGGGAAAAGAATAACAAAAAAGTTTTCCTGTTTTTCATATTTCTTACTTAATAAAAAGCCCCCGCTCAAATTGAACGGGGGACAGCAGGGACAGGTTTGCTGTCCCACTATGGAAGTACAAGTTCACCTTTTTTAGTAAAGCTATTTATATCATGAGCTTCGATTTTTTGATTCGACAGTGTATAGAGCGTATCCCCTATATACATAATCCGCTGCACAGCTTTTTCGTAATCTGGATAGTGACCCATTTTAACTTTGTCTTCATTTGTTATATGTGTGATTTTCTTTTTAAGTGTAAAACCTTCTTCCAGGTCCAACCCATATACATACGCACCTTGGAAGGAAAACTCCCCATATGCGTCTCCTTCTCTGTTTTCCGTTCCTTCCGGTAATTCAAAAAGGTTCACAGGGAAAGAAATGATATCTTTCTCTTTGGAGAAGAGTAAAGCTTTATGATTGTACAGCATTTCTGAGTCTGTTCCTCTATCTCCAATAATCTCTACAAATTTTTCTTTCGGATTGTTCACATCCGTAATATCAAATAGGGCCATTTTCATGCCTTGATAATAGGCAAAGTCCCCTTTAGTGGCACCTACTGCGTCTTTCCCAAACCCAATAATATGGTTTTCATCATATGGGTGTAAATAGTCACTGTAACCAGGAATTTTTAGTTTTCCAAGAATCACAGGATTACTTGGATCTTTTAAATCAAAGACGAATAAAGGATCTACTTGTTTAAACGTAACCATGTATCCTCTATCTCCCATGAATCGAACAGAAAAAATCCTTTCGTTTGGTGCTATATCTCTTATTTCCCCAGTCTTTTGAAGATTTTCATCTAAAATAAATAGATGGTTTTTCGATACATTATCTTCTCTCCACATTTGGCCTGTCGTTGTAGCAATACGGAAGTGGCCATCGTGCTCATCCATTGAAAATTGATTGAGGATTTGCCCTTCTACTTCACCTTCAGCCAGTAGTGTAGTGCTTCCATTTTCTAATTTGAATTTATAAATAGATGTAGAAAAATCAGGAGTTTCTATTTTTTCTGATTCACCTCTGTCGTTGTCGTAACCTGTTTTCGTCACATATAAGTGGTCTGTTGAAGCATAAATGCTCTGACTAGCTCCTAAATAAGTGGAAACGGATGCTGGTTTACTGAGGTCACCTAAATCAATGCCAGCAATAATAAGGTAGTTAGGCTCATCTATCTCAGGAAAATATTGAATCTCATTCCAATCAATGTGTTCCGTGTCTTCCCCAAGCACACTGTCTCGGAAAGCAGGCATTAAAGTTTCTTCCTCTACCGTTTCTTCCTCATTAAACAAACGATATAAATCAATATATTTATTTGAAACTAAATACAAGCTGTTCCCGATTTTTCTAGAGGAAATATAGTGCCCTTCTACTTCAACTTCTCTAACCAGCTCCAAATTATGACGTTCCTTTAAGTCATAAACTAGCACTTTAAGAGAAGAGTGACCGTAAAAGCTGTCATAACTTATTGCCCTTTTAGCTTTCGGAAGATCGTGAAACGGGCTACTCCCAATGACAACCAACTGCTCTTCATCCACATACAATTCAGTAGGGTAAAAATCATCTTCATAGGTCGTCTCGAGCACCACTTCCATCTCTTCAGCAGGATGTACATCCGAAATCACGAGCTTATTCTGTTTGATTTGGTATATGAACTGGCCATCTGTTTTAATTCGGTCTGCTTCATCTACTCCATTGACTTGAACATTAGTGGTTGAATAATCCATTCCCTTCGCGGAACCCTCATCAGCAGAAGCTAGCTCCTCCGTAGTTTCCATGTACATCCTGTGGCCTCTATCATCCTCAATGGACTTCATCATTTTCTTAAATTCAGTAAAACTACCGACAACATCTAGTTCTTTAACTTGCACCGGCTTTTTATCAGTTCCTGAAGAAGCTTTAACCTCTTCTTTTACCTCATATGTAAATATAAAAGAACTGACCATCCCAAAAATCAATACAGAAGACAGTAAAAATATAAATTTTTTCATCATGTGCCCTCCTCCTAGTATAGACGAAGCGGTGTCGAAAAAAGTTACTAGGCGGGACACGGGGACAGGTTTTCTGTCCCACTGAGTGGTCTTTTACTTTACGTTTTAATCGATATACTTCTATTGATATAAATAATTCAATTTGAATGGTTTAAAGGATAAATAGATTTGAAACTATCCTGCTGGAGAAAATAAATTACCTTGAAAATTAGTAATGGAAATCTTATAGAGGTTAAGGTTGAATTACGAGATATGGGACAAGATTCCTGTCCCCTTGTCCCATGAATAAATTGTTTTTTGCTGCAAACACTAAAAGAAAATGATTGAAGGATTTGTTCCAAATGACGGTCCATCAGAATAAAAGTAACATTCTAGATTATGAAAAAATTAAGTTCAAACTCAACGAATCACCAGATTTAATGTGTCGAAAACTAGAAGTTGAGGGAGATTGTATACATATTATTTTCTTGAAGAATTTAATTAAGCAAGAGGTTCTAAATGAATTTGTCATAAAATACATTCAACAACTCCCTAAAGAGTACATACAATTCACTTATTTATTGAAAAACATACCTATGGAAGAAATAAAGGCAAATCTGGAGGAACAAGAGATTATCTCTTCCCTCTTAAATGGATTTGTTTATATTTATTTTTTTGATGAGCAGAAAGCATTTATGGTAAATTGCACCAATCCGATTGAAAGATCTTTAGAAAAAGCAGAAACGGAATCATTGGTATATGGACCTAAAATTTCTTTTACAGAATCCTTAACCTCTAACGTAAAAATTATTAGACAAAATCTGAATGATCATCATTTGTGTACTGATGAATTAACAATTGGGGAACGGGTTAAGAAGCAAGTAAGAATCGTATATATAAAAGATATAACAGATGATGAAAGTCTAAAAATACTAAAGGAAAAATTTGAAAAACTGAAGACAGATAATATAAGTGACAGTTCTGTTTTGGCTCAATGTCTAGAAGATAATCATTACTCCTTATTTCCACAATTAATTTTAACAGAGTTGCCTGATCGCTTTATCTACTCGATATTAAACGGACGAATTGGAGTATTTATGGATGGTAGTCCGGTAGCTATTATCGGTCCTGCTAATTTTTTCTCATTTTTCGAATCTACAGAAGACATCTATTTAAGATGGTCATTAAGTACGTTTATTCGTTACACGCGTTTTTTTGCTATGGTAGGGTCACTGTTCTTAACTGCATTTTATGTGGCTACCATGACGTTTCACTTTGAACTGATTCCATCTAAATTGTTATTAGTCATTGGTCAATCACGTTCTCAAGTTCCCTTTCCACCCTTATTAGAAGCACTTCTACTAGAATTATTAATTGAGTTACTTAGAGAAGCCGGGGCACGACTTCCTTCAAAAGTAGGACAAACCATGGGGATTGTTGGAGGGATTGTTATTGGTCAAGCAACCGTTGAAGCAGGCTTAACAAGCAATATTCTGATCATTATTGTTGCATTTAGTGCTTTAGGGGCATTTTCAGCTCCAATTTATGAAATGGGTACGGCAGTAAGAATCGCTAGATTTCCATTCATTATTCTGGCCGGTGTATATGGATTAAATGGGATTATTGTTGGTGTATGTGTACTAATGGTCCACTTGTTAAAATTGACTTCCTTTGGCAGACCTTATCTTGCACCGCTATACCCGTTTCGCATGAAGGATTTAAAATATTTTTTTATACGTCTACCTCACCATTTTTATAGGAGACGTCCTGTTGTCAATCGACCGAAAGATTCCATTCGCCTAAAGCAGAAATTTAGCAGAACAAAGGATTTAGATGAATTTTGAGGTGGAAAATGAAGTCAAATATTCGTTTTATAAACGCCTATATGGCGTTCTTTATCTTACACACTTCGCAAATTGGTATGGGGATACTTGGTGTTCCTAGAATTATTTATCTTGAGTCCAAGAATGATGCATGGATATCAATATTACTAGCTGGTCTATTCATTAGTTTTGTTACTTGGATTATGATTTCTATCTTAAAAAAATGTGAAAGTTGTAATCTTTATGAGATACATGAACATTTTTTTGGCCGCTTTATCGGTCGTATCATCAATACCTTTATTGTCATTTATTTTATTGCCGTAAATTATTCTATTATCATTAGTTATGTTGAGGTGTCACTAACTTGGGGATATGAAGGTGTTTATGAATGGGTCGGGGTTTTGGTACTACTATTAATAACTGTTTATGCAGTATCCGGTGGATTCAGAGTAGTTACCGGCGTTTGTTTCTTATCTTTTATATTGACTATTTGGATGTTAGCGGTAGTGTATCAACCACTTCAATCCTTAAATCTTACAAGGATTTTACCTGTTATGTCATCCGCTCCAACAGAAATAATGAGTGGAGTGTTTAGAAGCAGTTACACAATGCTAGGTTTTGAAACATTACTTTTTATTTTTCCTTTTATTAAGGAGAAAAATAAACTACATTTCTTCAGTCAATTAGCTGTGTGGTTTAGCACAATTCTTGTTTTAATCATAACTGTTGTTTCTATATTATTTTTTAGCGCGAGGGAATTAGAAAAAAATATATGGCCAGTGGTCAGTATGATTGGCACTGTTCATTTTCCATTTATTGAACGTTTTGAATTTATTGCTGTTCCATTATGGATACTAGTAATATTTCCGAATCTATGTATCACATTGTTTATTTCTTCAAAAGGAGTGAAGCATGTTTTTCGTCTACAACAAAAATACGGCATATGGGTAATCTCCATCTTCATCTTTATATTTAGCTTTATTATCACGAAAAGAGTTGATAATAACAATTTTATAGATTTGCTTGGTCAAACTGGATTTTGCCTATGGTTTGTCTATCCCATATTCTTGTATGGCATAATCATCATTAAAACTAAAATCTTTTACCGTTCGAAACGGAGTTGAAAAAATGAAAAAACTCATAATTCTGCTTTGTTTCCTTTTCTGTACCTCATGTATGCCCCCAGAAAAAATAATTGAAACACAGGGAATCTCAACCATTATAGGTTTTGATTTACTCGACGAGAATACTTATAAAGGCACGATTAGTTTGTTACAATTTGACCGGAAAGAAGAAAAAACAAGTGCAACCATTTCTGCTGTTGGAACTACTAGCAAACAAATTAGACAAAAGCTAGAACAGCAAACCAGCCACGACATTACATCAGGACAACTAAGGACCATTTTATTTAATAAAGAAATGGCAGAAACTGTGGGAATTTCTTCTTTTCTCGATACTATGCAAAGAGATAGCAGCATAAGCCCTCTCATTTTTTTGGCCATTACAGATAATGCGGAGGATACGATTAGTAATGCGAACTATGAAGAATATCCTGAAATGGGCTCCTATATTTACCAATTGTTGGACAAGCAAGAAAAGAAGGAGATGTTAATAAATTCCAATTTACATGATTTTATTTCCACTTACTATGAAATTGGCATTGATCCAACCTTACCTATTATTAAGAATGTGAAAGGTGTAGCTCCTTCTATAGATGGAGTTAGTTTATTTAAAGAGGATAAAATGGTTGGGACTCTATCTCTGATTAACACCTTGTATATTAAATTATTCACCAATAATCAGGCCTTTTTAGGGGATATAACTATAGAAGTTCCGGGTGAAGAATTATATAAAATGGGAATGACACAATCCGAGGATCCTAAAAATGAGAAATATAAGCTGACTCTCCATCCAGTTAAATATAACGGTAAAATAGACGTGGTTGATGGAGAAAATGTTATTTTAAATGGTACTATTTTAGTTTCAATTATGGAAATTCAACCATCTACCACTATAAAAAATAAAGAAACAATTAAGAAACTGGAGCAACTCATTGGGGAAGAAATGAACGAAGAATTTGTAGAAATCCTTGAGAAGTTAAGAAAGTTAAATTCGGACCCAATAGGCATTGGAAGAAAATTAAAAAGCATGAGGAAATATTCCCATTTAACTCAAGAAGATTTAAGAGAAAAATATTTAGCACTAGAGATAAAGCCCAATATTAACATTGAAATCAAGCGATCTGGAGCAGTAGATTAGATGTTTCCTTGCAGGGCGGGACACGGGGACAGGTTTCACTGTCCCGCTAAAGATTTATAGTCAGATGTGGCTTACTGAAGTGAGTTGTTCCTCCACCACCTACAATAACCTTACCGTTCTCAGGGAAGATGACTAGTCTTCTTGAACCATCCGAAAGCAATAATTCTACTTCAGCATTATCTCTTTGTGCCACATAGATTACATAGCCAGTTGAGGAGATTCTAGTTTTCCAGTTACTATCGAATTCCGCCCTTTCCACCCGGTTGGAAAAAGTTTGATTGATTAACCGATCTGTTGGATGTTTTTTCATTCTGAACAATCCTCCTTCAATAATCAAAGATGCTTTTCCTATAAGTTATTCATTTAAGAACGATTCGAATGGACAACCATCACCTTATAAAAAAAATAATAATCGTGACTAATGAAGGAAATTGGCCAACAAATAGAAGAAATTTGTATTCTGTTTTCTCTAAAGGAAGTAAACATACCTAAAGCAATTTTGGAAATTATAAAAAAGTATGGAGGTGTAATGGAGTGACAACTCATAATCCGAAATTAGTTTCTACTGAGCTGGCCTTACTTTGGACAACCTATATCCAAGATTCTATGGCAAAGTGTATAATTAAACATTTTTATTTAACAAAGACTGACCCTGACTTAGACCCAATTCTGTCGTACGCAGATCAGTGCTCCACTCAACATTTAAACCAAATTACGGAACTATTTAACAAAGAAAAAATCCCGGTCCCAAAAGGATTCTCTGACAAAGATTTGCACGAAAATGCCCCAAAGCTATTCCCTGAAAATTATATGTACCGTTTTTTGGAACATATGTCCCGCTCTGGTCTAACCAACTATGCATTTGGTAGATCGACTTCTTATCGGAAGGATGTCCGTCAACTGGCGGATGAGTGGCTGAAGCAATCGAGTCACCTATACAATTTAGTCATTGATAAAGCTACATCTAAAGGGATTTTAGTGCGAAGTCCAGACATGGCATACCCCACAGAAGTTGAATTTGTTCAAAAAGCAGGTCTCTTCTCAAACGGATTTTTAGATAAAGGACGTCCTTTACTAGGTGTTGAAATTGCCCATATTGGAACAAATATTGAAGCCAACTATACAGTTAGCACAACGCTCCTAGGATACAGTCAAGTAGCTGAAGATCCAAAAGTAAAACAAATTATGTACCGAGGGCACCAAATCGCTAAAAAGCATGCAGAGATATTCTCTTCCATTTTAAGACAAGAAAGTGTGCATGCCCCTTCCGACTGGGATAGTTCACTAACAAGCAGTACATCACCAACCTTTTCGGATGCCCTAATGTTAACCAGTGTAGCTTCTATGATTAGTATTGGAATCAGTAATTACGGAACCGCAATCGGGGCGAGTTTGAGAAAAGACTTGGGCGTTCACTACACAAGACTATTGGCAGAACTAGGCCAATACGCTGAGGATTTAACAGAATTAATGATTGAAAATCAATGGTTAGAAAAGCCCCCACAAATCTTAAATCGTAAGGAATTAGTAAAAGGAGAGTAAGTAAGAAAAGGCCAATTCATCACACCGTATTGGTCTTTTTTTATTTGGGTAAAAGGGATAGAAATTACTTTAAATAAAAAGGAAAGAGTACCAAATGTTGTACTCCTTCCCTCGTACCAATTCCTAATTAGTTTAGCTTCGCAAAATGTTATTCTTCTATGACTTTCTCCGTACATTTTCAATAATGATTTTACTGTTCGGAATACTCGGTATACTCACCATACTGTAGCTAAGGTCTTGCTCAGGGAGTTCGTATTCCATCCGGTTCACAAGATAATCAAGACTGACTTTCATGATTTCGATGGTGACCCACTCGCCCGCACAGCGATGTCCCAAATAGTAGTCACCGCCCCCATGTGGGATGAAGCTAAAAGGACTTCCCTCCCATTCCGTAAAACGCTCGGGATTGAAAACATCCGGGTTATCCCAAATTCTCGGGTCGTGATTGGTCCCGTAGAGATCTAATACCGTTAGTGTGCCTTCTTTAAATTTAAAATCGTTCCAAGTGAAATCTTTTTTGACCAATGCAGCTACTAGTGGAAAAAACGGATAGAAGCGACGGACCTCTTGGACAAACATCTGGGCATATTTTTCATCACCTTCCCCTAGTTTCCGTCGTTCCTCAGGATAGTGATGAATGGCCAATGCTGTAAAATTGATAAAAATAGCAATCGCTACAATGGGTCTCAAAATGTTAATGACTTCGACTGCCGCGACATCAATGTCCAATAGGTCTCCATCCGGATTACGATGCAAGGAAAATAGGTGTAATGCTGTGTTTTCAGGAGGATGCATCTCCCCGTTTCTCACCTTGCTCACCATTTCACCTAGCCATTTCTCAACGCGATTCCGAGAATGCCTGCCCTTCCAATGACCAGGTCCAATGGCAGCAGGCGATTCAAACATGGCTTCTAAATCATTAGTAAGCTTATCGATTTTATCCTCGGGTACTTGGACCCCTGCCCACTGACAGGCTGTTCTGCATAAAAGTTTTTGCACTTCTTCATAAAGGATGATCTGATCCGCTTGTTCCCATTTTTCCACTGCGACCTCCCACTCACTTCGAGCAATATCGGTCAATCTTTGTAAGGCATCTGGGGACATAAGCGACATAAACAACTCCTTACGTTGTTTATGATGGGCACCATCTAACATTTGAACCCCATCTTTTCCAAACAACGTCTGAACGAGCCGATTAGGGGCAGCACCTTTCCTTTTGAATTTGTCAGGGTCATAGAAAATCTCGGCTGCTTCTTTACCACCCATACAAATCGCTTTCTTCCCCATCAATCTAGTCTCAAAGACATCCGAGTTAAAACTCCGGCGTCTGTTCATTATGTACATATAGCCTTCTCGCAAAAAGCCAGCGTGTGGTCTAAACCTTCTTCATGAGGAGTTGAGTTGGCCAAGAGAATCATCTCCGTCCTACGATTTTTCCCCTATTATTTGTAAAATCATCCCTATTTTATGCGTGGGACAGAGGGGACAGGAACCTCCGTCCCTATTCTAATATAGCTTTTGCCTCTTCGAACGGGATGTCTTGCGTCACGATTTCGTACTTGTATTCACCTGAGGTGCCAACAAAATGGTTGCTGTTTGGCATATCTAGCTCATACACAGTCCAATTGATATCACCAGCTGTGAATTCATCGATTTGTTCGCCCTTGTTGGTGTCGAATTCTCCCCAAGATCTGACGACTGCATCTCGATGGTAGGACCGAACATACAGTAATTTTGAACCAGATCCATCGACGTCTTTCGCTTTTTTATAGCTGTACGTTAAATAACCCTGATTATAAGATTCATATCTTTCATAGCTTGCCGAATAGATTTCAACATCCGGATGCTCAATCTCCAGAAGAAAGCTTACATCCTTTTTCAACTTTTCTAGTACCTGCTTGACATCTTCCTTATAATAGTCAGCATGGTCGACAACCTCGATTTCCTCTTCCCGAGGGTCTGCATACACAATGCCACCTGGAATATCCATTTTCGTAAGCCCTTCTAAATCTGGTGTGAAGCTGATTGAATCCAAAGGAACATTCACTTCCAATTTAGTCGTGTTTATATAACTTGTAACATTCCCGCTCTCATCATACTCCTCGTGCCTTACTAAAAATCCAGTATCTTTATCTATCCACGTTCGGAAGGTATCTATATTTTTAAATCGTTTTGCATGATCACTCACTTTTCCGTGTATCACAACCGTATTATGAGAAAGAACCTCTTCATTCTGCTTTTCAATTTCCCATTGTTCGTACTGTCCTAAATAATCCACCGCCATTTCAAATGGATAAATAGACATCGCAGCAACGCCTACAGGTAGTGGCTCCCAGTCGTATAACTCTTGAAGATCGTCATAAATCTTCCTAGGGTCAATGGCTAATGCCTCTTCACTTGTAACTGTATTTCGAAGTGGTTGAGGGTTGATTTCGTGTTGTCGATATTCCTTTCGAAAATAATCCATATACCACACCTGCTCTTCGTTAAACACGGTTAACTCATCTTGAACATGCTCACCCTCAAGAGAATGATTGATAAAAGATACAACCCCTCCTATTTCGTTAATAGTACTTAGTTCATAATCTACATTAAGAACGGATCCGGTCCCATCTTGATACTCATTTCGTACTTCGAATTGCCCATCCACCGTCTCAAATTGGTGTGGCGTGTTTAACATTTTATTCACTACATCTTCCTTCGTCATTTCACCAAAAAATTCTTCCCTTGGAGGTGGTATATAAATGCTTTTCTTTGCGTTAGTGACATCCTCCTTGTCTGTTTTTTCTCTGTTAAATGGTGCTTCTACCAGACTTGAAGAGTACTGAGGGTCATTTGTCCCCCCTAATTGATTAAACGTATAGTACCCAATGCCAAATAATAAACATCCACTCAAGGCCACACTTACAACATAGTGAAGCTTTGGTCTAAAGGTCAACTTCCGCTTTGATTTTGATTCTTTAACCGCTCTTCTCACTTTCTCCTTACTCTTCTCACTAAAATCTATATCTCTTAAAACGGTTTCGTTCATTTTTTCTTTAAGATCATTGAACATGTTTTCCATTTGTCATACTCCCTTCTAACTTTGACTTTAATAAAAGACGTGCGCGATGTAGCCTAGATTTTATAGCTGGAAGCTTAATTTGTAACAAATCGGAAATTTCGTTATAAGAGAATTCTTCATAATAATATAAAATAATGACTTCCCTATATTTGATAGGTAAAGACATGATGTGTTCCGATAACACTCTATTATTTTCAAAGTTAATAAACTTAGACTCTGGTGTTTCCGTTACATTCGCTTTCGTCGGTAAAATATCCGAAAAGATGATATTCCGAAACGACCAACTTCTGACTTTATCCTTACAATGATTGACCGTAATTCGATACAGCCAGGTTTTATATGTAGATTCATGCCTAAATTCATCTAACTTTTGATAGCATTTGATAAAAACCTCTTGAGCGATGTCTTCTGCTAACTGCCTCTCTCTCGTATAGGTAAAAGCAATTCGAGTAATGCTTTGACCATATTCTTTCATCAACCATTCCAATAATTCATCTTTATTGAGTTCATCCTGATTCCGCATGTGACTTCCTTTCTCCTGCTACTTGTTTTGGCTCTTTTATTAGTTAGACGATGCTAAATAAGTTTGGTTTTAAAATTGTAGCACACAACAAAAAAACGTTAACCTCTTGAGGAGATTAACGCAAAAAAACTAGCTAATATGTATGGAACACTTCAATCTTATGCCACTTAGACTTCCAGTTTTTCTTCACAACTCGTTCCTCATAAATGGCAGCAAGCTCTTCTGTTTTGGAAAAATACGGAGTGGGCTTTAGTTTTAATTGTAAAACATCTTCAATTCCACAGGGTGCTGTTAAATTGACGCGATCCTGCTCATCTAGTTTCACACCAAGGGCTGTAGCTGTTTCTGGAAATTTGGAAATCGCGTCTACCGATGATGTATAAGGTAGGATGTTATTTACCACATGCATCCTTGCTTCATTTTTAACAGACCAAGGGACTTTGGGTAGTATTTCTCTTAGCTTTTCTTCCAATCCTTTTTCTACAGATTCTTCCATACTATTCTGATCAAAATAAATCACGTCAACATCGGGAGTGCTCGTTCTTTCTGTATACCCGTGTAAGTGATCCCATATTTTCGAACGGACAAAGCCCGCGCAAATCCACCAGTCTGGTAAGTTCAGCGTTTTCGCAGCCCTTAAAATATCCATCATTCCTATGTCCGTCTCAATGAGCTCAATGATATCCTCTTTCGTTTTCACCCTTATACCCCCTCCAATTTACCGAACATACATTCCTATCATAACATATTAAACTAGTGAAGGGAGACTATGATAAAAAAAGCACCAGTTTAGGTGCTTTTACATCAATTGCATTGTTGTAATACAAGTTCCATCCGACTCAAACGTAGAAATTTCAGATTCAGCTAGTTTACCATCCTGCTCAATTTTGATACGGTAGGTTTGATTACGTGGAAGCCATAAATCAAAGAAACCATTAGACTGTGTTTCTAACGCTTCGTCTACTATGACATTCCCTTCCATATCTTCAATATATACATCAAACGTTTCCTTCACCAATTCACCTTGGCAACCTGTTAAGCTGTGATTGGTACAAGGATGGGTTTGATCAACGTATGGAGCAATCGAAACAAAAAAGTCTTCATCAGACAAGTCATATACATACTCATCTCCGTCACTTTTCTTCACAATAAGCTGCTGAGATGTGATGGATGCAGACTCATCCTGAATAGTGCCCAAGCTGTAATCACTCACCAACTGTCGGATGTTTTCAACGTCATTTTCTTTTACAGAAAGCTCATCATTCGTGTCTGCTTGTCCACAACCACTCATTATAAGAGAGACAAATAATATTCCAAAAACAATTTTTAACTTCATCTATGGTTCACCCTTTTATTTTCTAAAATACGAGTCCATTATATCATCATACTTCTACATAAACAGTTCCCTATACCATTCGACACAATATATACAAACTTTTAGTTACGAAAAAGGAAGTTTGAATGATTGGGTTAGAAAAATAACAAGTACATTAAACCAATGACAAAAAATCCTATCACGGTGAGAGCCATAATGCCTTGCTTTCTAGAAGAGCTTCCTTGATTACTCTATTCTTCTTGATTTAAATCGTTATAAATACGATCCTTATTTCCATCTTCCTGAACATGCTTTTGAAATTCTTGAGGATCCATTTGAATCACTCCCGTTATAGTATCCCTGTTAGGCACTCGATGAAACCCATAATCATTGAAAGAATTCTGCTATTTTCATCATTATTTCTTTCGTTACTTCTGTATCTGAGAAAAGCGTTTGATACTCTAAAATATAGGAATAATCACCATCAAACCAGTGTAAAGATGGACCTGGTAATTCACTATTCATATAGAAACCACTATTTCCACAAACCGTCACATTTTCTCTTTCAAAATCACCATGATATTCTGCCTGACCAGGATTAATAATAAGCGAAAACACTTCATCATTTTCACCGGTAAAAATAGTTTCATAAATTCTTGAGTCATGTGGGGGGATGATTCGTTCATATTTGGCGATTTTGACTGGGAACTTCGTTGGTAATTTAGGATGTACGCCTTCCTCCTTTAACTCTTTTGCTAGTTCGCGATTATCATAATCTTTTAATCCTCCAGCTTGGCCACACCCTACCATTAAAAAGGGAATTAGGAACAAAGAAAGTACAACTTTTTTAATATAAATCCCTCCCTTAAGTATACATATGAAAGGTATCTACTCCGATTCTTTATTATTTGTTATCAAGCTTTAGCTAGGTATAAAAATGATGCTTTGAAAAAGTCGCTTCACTCCATAATACGTCAAACTTTTAATGGTGGTGGCAACTAACGAATATTGAATTGTCTTTATTATAAAAATAGAAAAATCCCAGAGAAGACTTGTTGAGGGATCGGTACTTAACAAAATGGGGAACGAATAAAAGGCAGAACCAATAATTGATGTGAACAAGAAAACAATAAACATCGGGGCATTTTTCCAAAGGTATTTCCACATACAGCCACAACCCTTTCTTTTAATTTATATAAAACCGTTCAATTTAATTTTAACATAATATTCCAAAAAATCTAAGTGATAAAAAAGCAAGGCCATCATAGCCCTGCTTATCATTGAACCACTACTTTTCCGACCATACCTTGTTTTTCATGATATCTGCAAATAAGTTCATAGGTACCGGGTTTGTCTGGTTTAACAGTAATGGTTCGCTCTTTACCCGGCAGGACTTCAGCGTCAATTCCAAGAGCCTCAACTGTGAAGGTGTGCTCTTTCTTCCCTTTGTTCATCAACTTTAAGGTAGTTGATTTTCCACTGGGAATGTTGATTTCCTTCGGGTTAAAATAATCATCGTTCAACTCAACCACAATCGCCTTTTCAGGTTCAGAAGGCTGTGTTTCTACCTCTGGTTTTGCGAAGACGTTATTAGACGTTGTTACAACCAAAATCATAGTTAGTACACAATTAACCCAATCATCCACTTATTTCTACACATTGTCATCCCTCCTTTCCTATAGGTATTTTTTTCAAAACTTTAAAGAATTATGGGCATTTCTTTTAAAAGGCTAAAAAAAGAGAAACAGATATAGAACTGTTTCTCATCTCACCTTTTAGTTTTTTTCCATCAATTCTAAATAAATAGACTGCCATTGATATATACGTTAAAAATAATAAGTGAAAAATAAGTTAAAGGTCGTATGGTTTAAACATTCAGCTGTGATACCCCGAAATAAGTGGTAATTACTCCTTGTACAATTTGATTGCATCAACCAAAGCTAGCATCACCCACTGAATGAAACTATCGTTTAATACTATGTGAGAAATTCGAGAACTCGCTTGATTACAAGTTTCGTCGCGCCAGCATCGAAAGAAGGTAAACTGCTGTCGGTGAAGAGATGGTCCTTGCCTTCGTACAGAAAAAGTTCAGCATGATTGGCAGACGCCACAAGCTCACGGGCTGCGTTGATGTCACCGTCTTCTACGAAAAAAGGATCTGCACTCATGGCGTGAATTTGCACTGGCAAGTCGACCGGCCACTGTGATTCGAACGCCGAAGTCGGGAGGCAGGCATGAAAAAACAATGCGCCTCTTGCACCTTCACGAGTTTGAGCAAGCTGCTGTGCTGCCGCGACACCGAGTGAAAAACCAGCATAGACGACATCGCACGAAAGCCCGCTGGCTGCCCGAACTCCGCGCGCCGTCACTTCTTCAAATCCGATTTCCTTCACATATACCAAGCCTTCCTCCAGCGAGGAAAACATGCGGCCATCAAATAAATCTGGCACATGCACAATATGTCCCGCTTCTCTCAGTTGATCGGCTATCGCTTCAACCCCCTTCGTTCGGCCTAAAACATGGTGTAACAACAAAACTTCTGCCATCGCTTTTTCCTCCAATTTAATGAATTTCATTTGTATAATTTTCGACAAGAAAGCCTATTTGACCTCCTAGAACATTACCATTTAGAGCTTGTTCAAATTGGAATCTGACAAAAAAAGGTGGTTAATCCTCTCTGGATCAACACACCGGTTAGCCTCTTTAGTTGCATTTATCACTTGGCCACTAGAATATAACTGTTCAATGAATATTCTTCTCCATTCGAAGCATTCATAAGTTCATAATAACTGTTAAACAATGTTTGAATCATAGGAGGAACATTCACAAAGTTTGTACGAATGCTATTAGCATAACTTTTTTCCCACTGTCCGTCCTGTAAATACGTTGCATCAACTATAGATGCTTTTGCTATTTTAAAACCAGCTTCTTCAAGGAGCTGTTGAATGTGAGTTTTGTAAAACAAATTCTGGATATTTCCATCATTATTCACATAATTAGAATACAAAGCAAGAATGGAAACTGCACAAAAATGGGCACGCTGTTTAATGGAGGTGAAGTCAAGATCCCATTCTGCAAAGCATAATTGATTGACCATTGTACGTAACTTTTTAAAATAAGAAAGTAATTCGTCAGGGTGCTTAAAATACCATGAACAGTGTGATAATACAGCCATATCAAATGGTTCAGCCGATTCAAATTTGTTAAGATCGGTTTCAAAATGGAAGTTTACGCGATCCCCTAGTATTGACTTCTTAATTCGCTCTGTTGCTTGTCCTAATGTTAAGGGAGCACCGTATTCAGGACTAGCAATATCAATAGCGACAACCTCCCCGTTTTCCCCTACTGCGTCTGCAATTGCTAGGGTTGTATCTCCTTGACCACAGCCAATTTCTAATACTCGCATTCCTTTTTTTATACCAAATGCTTTCACTAAATCCAAGCGATGCTGTAACTGAACTTGTTGAATTATATCATCTTTAAATAAATTATAAGCCGATAAAAAGGCTTCCGTTCTTTCATTTAATTGAAATGACGTCAGAATAGTTCCTCCTTATTTAATAATTACAACGAAAGGACCACTCATGATCTATTCTATAAGTCAACCCCACCGTTGTGTGTTGTCAAAATGTGTATTATAGATACCATCAATTCATCCACTCCTCATCTAGATTATATCTATTTAAACACGAACATATAGTGCTGTAATGTTCCTGATTAATCAATAAAATAATCAACATAGATAAAAACAGCTGCCATCAAATAGCTCCAATACTAAAACTTATATTCAGGAATGCTGATTCATTAGCACAACAAGCGATAGAAATTGTGTTGTTACAGCACCCTTTACTTAAACAATCGTCTAATTTTTCTTAAAGAAAAAGCTAAATACACCAGTTAAAAAACCAATCAATATTATTGCATAAGGAATTACCAAAAATTCATTATCAAGATGTGGTTCGAACAAAAATACCCCACCAGACAAAACAAGTAATATAGAAAAAACAAGCATTTCTATCAATGACTTTCTTTCTAGGAATTTCTTAAATACCAAAGTAAATATAATGATTATAATAAGGCATACAACTAATAACCCCGATAAAATCACTCTAATCCCCCTTGTTAAAAATTACTGACCGTTTGTTCAATAAGGATTTCAACAAAAAAGGTTGTAATCCTCTCCAGAATCAACGTTACTCGTTAGCGTTAAGTACATCATTTCACTATCAGAATTTTTTCACTTCTCATTAAGCTGATAGCATAGTTGTACTACACCAGAAGGAAACCTTTTTGTTTCAACGAGTTTTAGATTTACCCTTTGCTTAATGTCAATAAAAAGGGGTTTTCCTTCTCCCAATATAATAGGGTGAACAGATAATCTAAATTCATCTACAAGCCCTAAGTTTATAAAGGTTGTAATTAGACTTGCCCCACCATAGAGCCAAATGTCTTTACCAGGCTTACTCTTTAATTTAATTATTTCTTCCTCAATATTTTCATTTATAAATATAACGTTATTTTCGGATTTCTTTTGTGATTTTGAAAACACATATTTCTCTTTACTGTGGACCAATCCCCAAATTTCTTTTTCTGTATCAGATTGTTTAGTATCTGGTTTATATTCCCCCCATAAATCATAACTTTTTCTTCCATATAAAATAGTATCTATTTGATTTAAGAAATTATTGAACTCCATATCAGGATCCATAATACACCAGTCTACCTCCCCTTTTGGTCCTTCAATAAAGCCATCTAAAGTAACCGCTAAATCTAATAGTATTTTTCTTGGTCTTTGGTACTTATTCATTATTCATCCCCCTTATATTGCCAACATTGAAGGCATTTCCTTCTTAGACTGATTTGACCTTTATTTCACCAGGACAATTAGGCTAATTATGATCAGCTCCATTTGAGTATTGGTCTTTTTCTACTTGTATCCATTCTTTTAACCGACTTCTCTCTGGATACGTTTCGTTGTAATGTCGGTTTTCTTCTAAAAGCATGAACCCCTTCTCAGTTAAACGAGAAGGTTTGAGTGAAAACTTATCATTTGTCCATAAGACTCTTTCTAAATATCCTTTTTGTTCGAGGAAAAAGATAAAATTCTCAAATTCCCTTTGAGATAATCCGTAATCAGTTGATCGCGGTTGATTCCCTAACTCCAGCTCTCTTAAAATACTATAACCAACTCTCATTACTCAAAGCCTCCCAGATCTTCGGTGTAATACTTATTAAGCTAAACTGCTCCGTTTGTTCAATAAGGTGTACCTCAATCCAGTTTTTTAATAATAGAAAAACACCGAACTTACTCTTTATTTCATTCGCTTCTACAAAAATAGCGTCAATCCATTTTAAGATCAACGCTAGCCAATTCTATAAGTCTATTTCTTTCAATTAGCCACATTATTTGCCTACAAAATAAACAGTAAAAATTAACCCATTTATTACTAATGCCGATAAAGGAATGATGGCAACAAATGCGGAGGCAACTATTTCCCTTTTGATTCTATTTGAATTTGCTTTAACAATACTAAATAACGAAGATAGAACTAAAATGAATATAGCTATCGTACAAACTAACAATATGCTTCGATTCATTTCACCAGACCACCTTGAAATATCTTCCACAAAAAATACTGCTATTAGCCCAACAATTCCTAATAAAAATGAAGCTATAAACCATTTCATGAATTTATCGATTTTACACACCTCCAAATTTCTCAACCTTCATAGTAATTTGCCATGTTTCATAAAGGTCAATTATCCCATAAATGACTTTTTATTTCCAATTTTTTTCGATTATCTTTGCAAAATCTTTTCACCCTTATAAAAAGATACTTGACCTTTAATAAGATAACTAAAAAAATAGATTCAACCACAAATAGATCAGCACCCTCGTTTTGCTTAATAATAACTAATGGGAATTAATATAATAAATTAGATTATCTGTCCACTCGTCAAATTCATAAATAAAGCCCTTTCGTATACATTCAAATTGCATTCCAACACTTTCCGCTAATTTTATAGAAGGAGTATTATCGAGATTGATGTGTGCCTCTAACCGATGATAATTTAGCGTCTCAAAAGCAAGAATTATTGCAGCTTTTACAGATTCTTTTCCATAACCTTGTTTCCAAAACTGATTATGAATCGTATAACCAAATCTTGCCCATTGAAAATCATCTCTCTTAATCGTAGAAAAATCTATTGAACCCAAGTGAGTATTATCTTTTTTACGAAAGATGCCAAAGACATACACCTTATCTTCTGAAGCCATCCGCTGATGCGAATCTACCAATTTCAAGGCAAAGCAAAGCATTTGACAAAAAAAACTATTTATGCTATAATTTACTAATTATTTATTTGTGTGTATAATAAGATTCTCCTGGCCAGGGGAATCTTATTTTTTTATGGAGGGATAATGGTATGATGCAAAATGAAACCAGTGTGACTTCCTTAGTATCAGCTTTCGCTCGGGCCTACCACAGTCAAAATGATGCACCCAAAATTTTCGATGATTTTATTGCAAAAGATCTAATTTCCCAAGAAGAGTTTTTAGGGATTCGTGAGAATATGATTAAAGGAATATCATTTTTAAACCAAGATATTGCACAAAAGTTTCAAGATCAACCAGATGAAATATTAAAATGGATTACCCAAGTGCAACTTTCCCCAACACCATTAGCTCGTGCTGCATATTGTGAAAAAGTCTTACACCATGAAATGATGTTAGGAGTAAATCAGTACGTAATTCTCGGTGCTGGGTTAGATACTTTTTGTTTTAGACATCCCGAACTAGAAAATAAATTAGAAATATTTGAAACGGATCATCCAGCTACTCAAGAATTTAAAAGGAAAAGACTAGCAGATACCCATTTTCATATCCCAAAACATCTTCATTTTGTCTCAATGGACTTCACGAAAATGTTTTCCGAGCAAGACCTTATAAATGAAGGATTCGATTTAAATAAAAAAACGTTTTTTAGTCTCTTAGGAGTTACTTATTATTTATCGAAAGAAGAAATATTTAGATTGTTGAACCACTTATTTGCAAAGGTCCCACCAGGAAGCTCAATAGTCTTTGATTATGCAGACGAAAAACTCTTTGAAGAAAAAGGAGTGTCAAATCGAGTTGAAAATATGTTGAAAATGGCTTCAGTAGGTGGAGAAACCATGCAATCATGCTTCTCTTATAATGAAGTCGAGAATATGTTAGAAAAAGCAGGTCTACTCATTTATGAACATCTAACTCCTCAGATGATAAATGACCTGTTCTTTAAAAATCGATCGGATTATTTGTCTGCATTTGAAACCATTCATTATATCCATGCTGTAAAGAAATAATAAACTGTTTACATGCCGCTCAATGACTAGAAGATTGAGCGGTTTTTTATTTTCATTGTGACATAAGTCTTTTATTGAACTACACTAAAGCGTTAGCTAAACAACTGCCCCTTCTGTCTTTGTCGTATTTCTGAACTAATGATCACTAACCCCACATACCTTTTCAAAAATAGTCCATCCTAAAAGTATTAACTTCAAAGGAGATTACTTATGTTTCCAGGCTATAAAGCAAAACTAATGTCAATCATATGGATGGGTGTTGGGAGTGCAATCCTTACCAGTATTTTCAGTTCAGTGATTATCGCCTACGTTTTAAAAATCAATAAAAAGATTAGCCGTATATCTAACGGCTAGGTATTTATTACTTACCTAGCCCTCTTTTGTTATGTCGCATATAAGTGTTTTACGACATACACTCATCTCTTATTGAGCGATCTGCCTCGTTAGCTTAATAAATTTTCACTCAAAACTATTTTCGTATTTATCAAGAAATTTTGAAATTTCAACCCCTTGTTGTTGAACATTCTTTTCCTTAACAGTAATTTGCCAAGCAAACTTTTTATAGTCTTTATAATTATCATGACTAATGGGTTCCAATTCGAATTCCGCAGCTACTGCTTCAAAGCCTTCCTTGTAGTCCAATTTCGCGTGTTCTAATGCTTTTTTGGTATCTTTAAAAATAGGATCCCTTCAACACTAGCTCCTATTTCATATGCTTTTTTATTACCAAAATCACTGCTTAAATTACTGACATCATATTCATCAACAACTGTTGCTAAGGACTTGTTATCACAAGAAACTAACAATATGATAGAAAAGATAATAAATAAGACCCTCATATATTCCTCCAGTTATCATCATTCTAATTTTTAAAGAATAGGGTATTCCCTCAAAATATGTTCCATAACTATTTTGACTATCCTGATCCTTTTGTACAATAAGAAAGAAGTTGCCTCGGCAACCCCTAGATCTTCAACTCTAGTATCTTCCAGAAGAAACAATGCTGTCATTCTATAGCTTTATTCAAACACTTTTGTTAGACAAAAAACAAAACGGTCAGAAGAATTCCAAACGTGTAACTCATCTGCAATGTAACCCCTAAGCCAGAACTCGCCGTTAATTCGTATAAGATAAAAGCCTTTTGGGAAATTATCGTCTTCAGTTAGTATCTTCGATGCTACTGTGATAGATCCTGTTGGAGCTTGATGCTGCTGTATTTCCCGAATCACCTTCAGGTTGATCCAAATACTCCAGTCTTAGATACGGTCCAAATTCAAGCGGATACAATTCCAAACCAAGATCTCTCGCTTTATTGAAGATATGAGCAGTTGTAGCCCCTTCAGGAAAACCAAGGTTACCAACGGATATTTCAACAGTTTTCATGGTGTACTTTGAATCAGATATCGGAAATTTTTTATCATTTAAAAGCGTCTCTCCATACTGATTCAAAAGGATAGAGTATTCCTGCAATCTCTTTATAAGCTGCTGCTTCGTAAGTCCCCCTACCTCTATTGTTCTCGTAATAAAGGGACAATTTGGGTATATTCCCTCATTTCCTATATGCATCCGCATCACTCCCAAACAATTAGACAAGAGCTATGTAAGCATTTAAATTGCTTAATTCCTCATATTTTTTCTAGATTTCCTTCTTCCATTAGTAAAAATTATAATATTCTGACTATTCTGGTGCTATCCTTACCAAAAACCAAATTTTCAATAGGAACTTTCACTTATTTTTATATAGATAAATACTAATCCTTTACAAATTTAATTTAAGTATTACCTCATCTGCATCATTAACTTCTCCTGTTTCTTTAAAGCCAAATGATGCATATAATTGTTTCGCAATCGTATTTTTAGGTTCAAAGGCAATATAAACTGCTTTTGCCTCACCTTGAGGAAAAGTCTTAATATATTCAAGTGCTTTTGCCATTGCTTTCTTACCATAACCTTTACCCTGGTATTTCTTGTCAATCATAAACCTTAAAACACCATAGCATGATTCATTGCCATATTCATTTTCTTCCGCGGTATCATGATACATCATTATAAAACCAATCATAGTACCCTTATCATAGATAGCAAATGTCATGGCTGGTAATTCATCATTTAATAATGCTACATACGATTGAGCAAGACTATAGACATTGGGTGCAAGGAAATTTTTCTGTTCTTCATAGAGTTCTAAACTCATACATTCTTCAAAATTGTCCCAAGTAATTTTTCGAAATTCGACCATTCGTAATCCTCCCATACTAAAAAAGCCTTTCTACTATTACGTATATGGATGGAAATAGATTCAAGTTTTGGGACGAAAACATTCTTCTACTTTCACAAACCTGCCTCTTTAGCACAATAGGATCATGGGGTGATCTACACTATGCTTCAACTTACCTTGTTAATCATTATGATTTATTTGTCTCTTTTAAATACTCCATCAAATGTAAGATATCCATTTTCCAAATATCATTTTGCTTTTTTAGTGCATAACACTTGATGTCTGATAATGACCAATACTAACATTCATTTCTACAAGAACTTCATCCTCTGTTTTATTATCTTCTCTTGATTTAATGAAATTGTAATACCTGAATTTAAGAGTGTTTTCTAGTTCTCTTCCACTCAACCCCTTCTTTATAATACATCTGCTTAAAAGTAGATAGGTCAGGTAACGTTCCGTCATCATAAGTTAATTTATAAATTGCTTCAACATCATCTATAACTACTGAATGATAATAAATCAACAGTATCTTTTCAGGTGATATACCTATTAGGTGCTGGGAATCTTTATCTTGAGCAAATTGCTCGTATGCCTCTTGTTCCTCCTTTTTTAAATCGTTTAAGTATGAAAACTCTTTATTTTGATCCGCTAAAACCTTATCCTTTTCCTTAATGATGTCTTCGAGCTTCGCAATTTGATCAACTAGTGCTTTGAGTTGATTCTGTTGTTTTTTTATTAGGGTATCATCAGCACTATCACAACCTGCAAGATACAAGATAAAAACCGTTAGGGCAACACTCATTACTCGTTTCGATAGCTTCCCCCCTCTGTAATACAAGTTTCATTTTGTTAAACAATATGATCCATTAGTGAAAAAAGCCTTTCTGCTTATTGAAGAACGCTCCATTGACTATTCAATCTAAATCAACGTATTCAAACTCCCCGTGATAAGTCTGTTTCAATTCTCTGTCAGTCTGTTTTTCTAATGATTTTGGTCCATTCTTGCCGTTAAGATAAATATAATTCATATTTGGTTCATCCTTAAATTTTACTACTACATCGAAATCTCCAGCATTTGAATCATAGCGAGTAGCCATACTTTCGACATCATCCATTCTTCCTTCATTTTCAAACAGTTCGATTACACTTTTCACTAATTCTTGTCGTTCGATTGGTGAACCATTGAAAAACGTGTATGTTTTATAGCTGACAAATAACACTACTACCCCCGCTATAATACTGAAAATTGCACGTTTTTTGAGAAAAAATCGCAAAGTGATATCCCCCTTTTTGTAAACAATCTCCCTTTGAATAAATGGTATTTAAACACATAATATTCAAGTTTTCTTCTTCAACTTTTTTAGTGAATTTTTTTAGAAACCCAATCATAATACACTCAAGTAGCACCATCCAATAAACCTTGGGTAGTTAATTTTTCTACATCAAAGTAATGATTCCTTACCTCATCCCGAGGATGAATAACCTCTCCATTACAAATAGATAAACCTACAGGCCCCCCATTTTTTCGTTCACCATTAATTACTCCTAAGCAATCAAAAAAAACAAAGGTGCCTCTTGGAGGTATACCTGTTTGCTTATTTGCTTTAATTAAATCTGCAGATTCTCAATCAGATATTTCTGGTTGTCCTTTATTTTATCTTCTAGCTATCATCTCGATTTCAACCTGTGCACCAAGAGGTAGAGATGACACACCTATGGTAGTACGAGCAGGATATGGCTCAGAAAATTGTTTAGAGTAAACTTCATTCATTGCCGTGAAATTATTCATATCCGCTAAGAATACATTCACTTTTTCAACATGATCAGGAGTTAAACCTGCTGCTTCCAATACATTGAAAAGGTTCTTAAAACATTGATTTGTCTGTTCAACAATATCACCTTCTACAAGCTTTCCAGTCTGTGAGTCTACTGGTGTTTGCCCGGATAAAAATAATAAATCTCCAGCTTCAATTGCATGTGAGTAAGGACCCACAGCAACAGCTCCAGGTGCACTAATAGCCTTTCTTGACATATGAAACTCCTCCTTTAGAGTCAAATAGATGTATGACTAAATTGTAAGGGTCTAAGGAATATATAACAAATTAACCCTTCCTAAGCTATTCTGAACCGTTAATAAGAAACTATAGATTTAAACTTCTAAAGACTTACCTCTCCCGCAATACACAAATACAACTAGGAACTTATTAAATTTAACTGCTCCGTTTATGCTCCGTTACTTTATTTACACAAGCTATTTTCTATTTGCTCAAAATGGTGAAGGTCATGCTGAGCTAACCCTTTAAAGTATTCGTATAAAGATAAAGTGGTTTTCCCAATTGAGAATTCTCCTTCCCAACGATCATCAGGAATTTCATCAATTGCTTTATAAAGTGCTTTTCTCAAAGAAACAAAATGATCTATTGTAACTTGTTTATCTTGTTCTCGACTAATAGTAGCTGATTTTTCATTTGTACTCTCAGCATCTGGCCCTTTAGGAAGCGTATGCTCTGTAAATATATATGGTAAACGCTTATGTAGAACAAATTCATCCCAAGGTGCAAAATGACCGATAATTTCTGCCACTGTCCAATTACCTCCGAGTATTTGCGTTCTCCATCTCTCTTCACTTACAGTCCTTAATGATTCAACATATTCTATGGAACGTAATTGATGCTGTAGCATTTCTTGTTTACTTTTATTCACCCAATCATCTCGCTTTTTAAATTATTGGTTTTCTAGTTATTTAATAAAATTTTACCACAATATCCCAAAAAAAGACTTTATATTCTGAATATGTTTTCCACCTATTTTATTTTTAAATGTACAAATGGACATATTATCGATAGGAGGTGATTACGTGGCAAAATATAATAAAAGCCCCAAAGACATAGAAAAATACAATACAATAGATAAGGAATACGAAGATGATCGTCACAATAAGAATGCTCGTGTAGCAGCGGCTCTTGAACCAACACAACCAAGAATTAACCCAGAAAATCTTTAACAGTAATATAATGGTCTTATTTAACCAGTGGAATAGTAATCCAAAAATTATACCAACTAAACAAACGCTTGGATCTAAACCCAAGCGTTCTTAAATTTGAATATGTTTTTATTTTTTCTTAAGCACATCTACATTTACCAGTGTACTTGAAATTTATTTCCATTTGGATCATAAAAGTGGAAATAGGCATGTCCGTTATCTTCCTTAATATCCTCAACTTTGACTTCGTTTTCCAGTAAATGTTGGTGAAAATTAGATAATTCCGGGCTAGTAAATCCAATGTTAAAAGCTGGTTCATTATCAATGGTAAAATGTGAAAATGTATCATCTTGAGTAGGAACTAAGATCAGTAAAAAAGGTCCCTCATTTACTTTTATAATCGCAAATGGATCCTCCGTAATGGTTAGTAACTGAAGCCCTAATACATCTCTATACCATTGTGCAGACTTATCTAAATCTCTAACTGGGATTCTAATATAATGTACTTGTTCAATAAATGATTTACTCATATTTACCTCTCCTTTATTTAATTGGATATAAAATATCAAAATCAAATGCTTGAATTTCATGAGCTGGTACTTCAAATGAATTAAATGTGTCAAGTCTATTGGGCTCAAGCGAGAAAGCATTGGGACCATTATCAATTTGGTAGCCTTTTTCTTTCATCCATTCGCTCAAATAATGATATCTGCGGTCCATTTCTGCTCTACTGAAACAACAGCAATCCATTTTAGCGTATTTTCTTTTTGGTATAGAGATATACTCACACTCTTCGGGTGGATGAGTGATATCACTCACCTTAATACCAATCCAAAGCTCAATCGTACCATCTGATTTCACCATGTTTCCTTGATCATAAAAGACAATCCCTTCATTTTCTTCCATTGAAATGGAACGATCAGAAGAGATAACATTCATTAGTTTTTTCCACCCTTTTCGAACTTCCTGTCCGGCTTCAAAGTTTTCCATGCTACCAGATACTTTGATCGCCAGCATGGAAAATGGATCAATCGTAACTGTCTTTACTTCTAATTTTTGTTTTTCTTTCTTTTCTTGTTGACCTAATAGCACCTGTAAAGATTGTGGGGTTCGTTGAGGGAGGTACCCTTCTAACGGATAAATCTTCCTTATCGCTTTGTCATCCATACCATTTGCTCCTCTCAACGATAGGTATATAGATTCGGACATAAATGTAATTGTTAGATGAACTTATATTAGTAGAATGATATTGAGCAAACCATTGTCTTGAATCATCTAAAATGTAATTTTCACCATTTACAATCCAGCGGTGAAGAATTTCTAAAACACCAGAGAGGGTTCCGTATGCTTTCGTTTCAATAACTGCGAATAACCCACCACCCAAGGTTTTTTGCTTTATATTAGAATGTTTAAAGTTTTCACGTTTATAATCAATGGTTATACCGTATTCACTCCAATGTTCCAAGCCATTTTCATTTCCATAATTGTAAGATAAGTATAATGTAGCACCAGAGTAATCAGTGGATGAATCTGATATTAACCATTTAGATAGGATGTCATCAGCTTTTTCTTGGCTACCACGTCCGTAAATTCTACTATATGCCACACAGAATGGTTCCGTTTCCTCTACTGTGATCAATTCAGGTTTTAATTGACGTTCAATTGGCAAATATAGTTTCATTCGAACTAGTTTCTCGTTATAGGTAATGTACTCTTCTAAATAAGTGTGTGTACCTTCTTTAAACAAACTTTTGGGGAGCCACTCTGAATACATTAGATTCCATTGTGATAGAATTTGTTGATCACAATGTGAAGGGGTAGACCCAACGGCATACATCCCCCCTTGAATATGTTTCATTTGCATTCCAGCAATTGAATTCCCAATAGGATCTTCGATAGAAATCATCATTTCATAGGCGTATGAGAAAGGTTTATCACCCTGATTTTCATCGTATCTTAATTTTATATTTCGACCAAAAAGTCTCATCTTCCTCTGTTCTAAATCTGATTTACGAATAAGCCGCTGAACTGCCTTTAATGCATCCTTTTCAATTCCTATTTCACAGTCTGATTTATGTATGTAACTTAGTACAGTCATATCTTTCATTTGGATTACCTTTACTTCTGGGTATCTATCGAACAAATCGCGTCCCTCTAGATAGTTTACTTTTTCCTGTAAATCAATACGTTCAAAACAATAAAACATATCTGAATCTTTATAACCCTTAGGAGAGACTCCAACTATTTTCTTGAACGATTTTGAAAAAGATGCCTGTGATTCAAAACCAACATTCATAGCAATGTCCATGACTGTCCAGTCCGAGTTTTTCAGATGTTCTGAAGCGATGCTAATTCTTCTTTTACGCATGTAGTCCTTGACTGGATGTCCAGTAAGGGAATAAAACATACGGTATAGATGAGAGAGTGACAGGGAGGCTTTTTTAGCAACCTCTTCTAATTCTATTTTCTCTTCCATATTTTCTTCTAAATAGTCTATTGCTGCTTGAACACTATCTAAGTAATTCATTACTCACCACCTTACTATTGATACTCTAACTAGAATAGGGAAATAATTCCTTAACTGTAACTATATCAAACATACAGATTTTATTTTTGTCCTTTTTTATCAAAAACCACTCATCGTGTTAGATCCTTTTTTAAATAGTAATGCTTATGGTCCCTACCTACGTTATCTATACTACCGAACACTTGGTAGCCATTCTTTTTATAAAAATCCAGAGCTTGAAAACTCAAAGTATCTACTTTAACGAAATCACATTTCTTCTCAATCGCTATTTTCTCTAACTCTAACAATAATTTCGTCCCATACCCTGACCTTCTGATATCTTCGTCTATCATAAAAGTGTGTATTTCTAACCAATTCCAACATACCTCACTAAGAATGCCCCCGCGGATATTGCCATCATCATCCTTAAGAAAAAGGCAGATTTCTTCATACCTTCCTCCTAAGTCTTTGGGAAAGTGCTTTAAATTAAATTTATAAAGTTCAGCGTTAATATGTTGCTTATGCTGGCTATTTAATTCATTCGTAATATGAAGTTTCATTTATATTTTCTCCTAATCTATAATTTTACCTTTTACTATTACAATCCCAATTCTACCTACAACTTATTCAACAAAAATGGCGCCAATCCTCTAACGATCAACGCCTTAGTGTAAAATAGACTAACTTAACGGTTTCTCATAACAATTACACTCGTGAACACGTCTAAATTTATTCTTTATCAGGTCCCTATCTTCACCCACATAATGGGCAAATGCTTGAATGGGGTACAGTTTTGGAAAATCACTCTTTAGCACCCCCTGCAATTCCTCTCCACCATCTATGTATACGTGCAAATATGATTATACTTTTTTAAACTCATTTGTCTCATACCATTTATTCACCCATTCATCATCCCTTGTCCAGGCTTCAAGACGGTTTAACCCAATATCTTTTGATATCCTTTCTGCTTCTACTAGCAGTTTTCTTGCTATCCCACTTCTACGATAATCAGGGTGAACTGCAATGTGCCAGATCATTCCTCCTAATCCTTTTCCTCTTGAACAAACCGTACCTTCCACAATTTCATATTCAATATCTAATAATCCAATTGAGTGTTAAAGGGAAAAAATAATTATAATTAACTATTGTCTCTGTCCTTGAACTATAAACCATTATTATTTATAGCCACCATTAGCTTCAGGTAACATTTTATATTGATCCTTCTTTGAAACGATGTCGAAAATGTAGTCTCTTAACTCCATTAGTTCCTTGGCATCTTTTGTTGGCTTACAATAGACCTCTGAAACATGAAATATTATGGTTTCCCCATTCAATTTTATTTTCCAATGGTCATTCCCATGGGGGTCTTGCATACACCTTACTTTCTTTGGTTCCAATTGCTTTGGCTCTAACACATTTACCTTTTTCATTTTTTCATAGATATCTTGTAGTTCTTCTTTTGTTAAGGGGATATTTTCGGTTACAGTCCCATCCATTATTAAGTCTTTGGTAACAGTCTGATCAAACGTATTGATTTCATTCTTGCTCCCCACACCAAACTTCACTAAAAAGGCAAAGTCATCTGGCATTTCATTTGGCATATTGTTTTTAGTACAACCAGTGATAGTTATTATTAAAATGGCAACGAGTAGAAATAAAGCTCTGCTTTTTGACAAATTTCCCTCCCCCCTTTATTTACTTAGACGTATCTGTTTAAAATTGGTTCCTGTCCCTTTCACATTCTAAGAAAGCCACCTTTGGTTTTCTCTTTTTCAATTGCTATTTGTTTTTCTGCCTCTTTGCTTAAAGGTGGGTATTTTATTATGTTTCGGCGTAATTTTTTCTTTTTGAAGTCGCGATATAAGATTCCGCCAATTACCAAAGCTGCACCAATGAACCAAAGAACCTGTGAAAGCATAAAGCACCTCCGTTTTATAGTCCTAATAAAGACTACGAAGATGCTTCTAGATAGTTTCATTTAATTCTCCGAAAACTTGTTTGATATGTAACTTATAAATGACTATTTATCTTTTCCCGAATTATTTTTAACGCCTTTACTTGTATATGGTTTTGCACTTTTTCGCTTATTTGCACTTTTTTGCCATCGGTTCCAACCTTTCTTGCCTGTCCCTCTTCCGGTTCCGCCTTTCCCTTTCGCATTACTCATAGCACCAACTCCTGTCTGTGTATTTCAAGTCTATTGTTCTTATTGTAATCATTAGATCTAAGTAAAAACCCGTTCCATAACATTTTCCCTAATTTTGGACTGATTACTCTACTCTTTTTCTACTTCCCACTCATACGAAACGAAAGCTTATGAAAGGTGATAATGTAGCGAAACAGTTCTTCTCCCGCTTCCTTTTTCAAACCTGGAAGTAGAGTGAGATACATGGCATGGTAGGTTTCCGGTACCCATATATAATGATGGACATACTCTGTCAGTATGAAGCCACATGATTGCCAAAAATGGATCCGTCTTTTATTATCTGGAGTATCTTCAGACTCGGCCTCAATGATTATTTTCTGATAACCTTCATCAACCGCTTTCTCTCGGAGATTATCTACAAATTGTTTACCAAGCCCATGACCGCGTACTTCCTTAGAAACCGCCAAATAATCAATTATTAACACACGCTCAGAAACAAGCTTCCCTATAAGGGCCATAACAACAGCTTTCGAATCGATGTACCCTACATGCAGCTCGGCAATTCCTTGCGCAAACATATTTTTAATGATCTTAACTGACTTAGCACCCTTATCCCCAAACGCTTCTATATAAAGTGGGCTTGCATCCTGCCAAAGTGCATCGTTCCACTCACTTACGGAAATTATATTCATGAAGGATATCTCCTAACTAACTTGTTATCCTTATTTTACACAAAAGACTCGTTAGTTAAATAAACCTCCGACAGTTAGTACACTCGTTATTACAGCCGTTAATCCAATTGTAAGGATGATGGTAGTGATACTTCTTAGCATTCCGCTCCAACCTTGAATTCCCGCTAATCCTATTACTCCAAGAAATAAGTTAAGGATAGCCATATACAGAACCCAATCTAATGGGAACAATCCGGATAAGAACACTATAAGGCAAATGAACGAAAAAACAAATGACCAAATGTTCATGTGTTTAGTCAATTTAGGTTTCATTTTATCCTCCCTTTATCAATGAGGTATAGGTATTTCAATCATTTTCCAGTCAGGGTGTGCTGACTTTATACCGTCACTTTCTTCTGATCCAACTCCAACAGTTAGGCTAAATACGTCAGATGTAGGAATCGACTCTTTGTTTCGGACCAGTTCAATGACAACTGTTCCTCCCCCACCACCAGTTGGTGTCCAACGTTGATGTCCTCTCCCAATTTCTATCATCTTATTGTGTCCATGTCTGGTCTCTTCTGTTGTGGTCCAAACGGATACATAATCCTCTGGATTTTCCTCGTTTTCATCTTCAGGATAGCTACTTGTAAAACTAGAGATGTTCCAGTTTTTATGGATACTGAACATTACCCCTCCCCAATCCTCTGGGTCTATGTTTATCATTGCAACGATTTGTGCTCGCTCTACTGCGCTTTCTTCCCCACTAAGAAATATTGTACCTTTTACCGAAGTATTTAAATCCGTAGAATCTGAGTTCACCTGAAATTCCTTGGATATTATGATTTGATGATTGATAGACACTTGCTCTGATTTTTCCGTTTCCTTTTGGCAGCCAATAATTCCTACAGGAAGTAGAATTATAATAAATATTAAAAAGATCCTCACGGGTTATGAGCTCCTCTAACTAATGCAACTAGATACCAATCCCCATCTATTTCTTCATAAACAAATCGAATAGACTGCCAGAGCTCAAAATGGTTTTCTTCTGGTTCATGAAAATATTCTACATAAAAGGCATCAGGATAAACTTCATGAATCGTATTTGGTTGACTTCCCCCACTACCAATCTCGGAGTCATTAAATGCGATGCTGGCGTAGGTATATTCATAATCAATCATAGGATGTTTTTTGAGAAGATTATCAACAAACCCATTTGGAGTGTCATCAAAGGTCACTCCACTTTGGTCCCACGACCAACTATATTGAGTCTGATCCTGACCGAATTTTTCTATTTGAACTTTTTTAAAAAGTAAATCATCCGTATCACCTACATTTGAAAAAGGGGAATAAACAAGGCCTCGATCAACGTGGATATGTTGAGCAAAACCTTCCCAATCTTTATTCATTAGGCTACTGAAAAGGATCTCTGATTTTTCCAGTAATGTTTCTTGTACATTGACTCCCTTCTCATTAGAGCACCCTACTAAACCAAGTAACAGCAAAAACATCATCACTGATTTTTTCAAGATATCTCTCCCTAATATAAGTTTCCTTTACTTCCATTATTTCTTTGATAGGAAATAAACAACCATTGATCCAATCCCTGCGAGAGTCATCATAATGCCCCCAAAACGTGTGGAAAAAATGTACAAATTTGAAGGTTCACTATAAGTACTGGACTTCCAGCTCTCAGATATAACCCATATGATAGAGGGGTTCAGGATCATAATTAGACCAAATACGATTAAAAAAATTCCAAGCAATAAATCCTTCATTATATTGGCTCCTTGTAAAAGTTACTTATTTAAAGTACAGAGAAAAGGGTATGTAATAAATACAGGTTAGGATTATAAATAGAAAAACAATAAAACTGCATATGATTTCAATTTTTGTTGAATGTTCAAGTATGCCTACTATCCCATGAAATAAGCACAGGGCTGCAAAAAGGATTAAAGCGATGGTGAGCTCATCAAGTGGAGTTAGACTATTGAAGAAGAATGCACTCATTGCAAAAAAGAGTGTTCCTATTGATAAGATTTGATATATATTTTTAAAGACTTTTAGTTTCTTAGTACTAGGCAAATTCCCTCTACCTCCCCTTTCTAGAACGAAAAACCTTAACCATCCAGCCTACACCTAGGATTATAGATACTACACCACCAAAGCGTGTGGACCAAATGTAAAAAAGAGAAGGTTCGGCCGCTTCATTTGATTTCCATCCCTCTGTTATCAACCAAACAATATCCGGCCAGATAATCAGAAATAATCCGTTCAATATTAAAAATATACCTCCAGCCATTGAAGAACCCCCCTATATTCACTGTGATGCCCTATAATTTTCTAGTAAATTTAAATATGCTGATGGATCCAATCAATCACGTCCCGAATTACTTCATCTTTATTGACTTCGTTTAACAGTTCATGACGGGCATTTTCATATAGTTTGTAAGTTACGTTTTCCATGCCTGCTTTTTGAAAGGACTGATAGGACTCTATCACTCCTTTGCCATTCTTCCCCCCAACAGGGTCATTACTTCCCGAAATGAGATAAATGGGAAGTTCAGTTGGAACAGCATGTAAATGTTTCGGGTTATGCACGGTTTCTAATCCATTTAGAAAATCAAAAAAGAAGCCAGTTGAAAAGATGCCTCCACAGAGAGGATCTTCGATGTATTGGTCCACTTCTTTTTCATTTCTGGTGAGCCAGTCAAATTCCGTTCGATTGGGGCGGAAGGCTTTATTGAAATTGCCGAATGTCAGTTTGTTTAATAATGGGCTAGGAGATTGACTCCCTTTCTTTTTCTTTTCCCAGGAGGCTATCATTCTACCGATTTTCCCCATGAATCCAGGATCCCCACCGGTCCCGCTTAAAATCACACCAGCCAATTCATTACCGTAAAGTTGAATATATCGTCTTGATAAAAAGGATCCCATACTATGTCCAAACAAAATAATGGGAACACCGGGATATTCTTTTTCCATAATGGAGGTTAGTGTCTGCATATCTTCCACAGCTTTTTCAAAACCATCTTCGTCAGCAAAGTACCCATGACGATTGGATTTTCTAGCTGTCTCCCCATGACCACGGTGGTCGTTTCCATACACAAAGAAGCCCTGAGCAACTAATTCTTTTGCCAAGTGATTATAGCGCATGATATGTTCAGCCATCCCGTGCGCAATTTGCACCAACGCTTTTGGCCTTGGAAGATCTTCTTGAATCCACTTTCTGGCTACGACTTCCATGCCGTCATTTGATTGAAAGGATAAAACAGATGATTCTACCATGGTAAAACCTCCACTACCTCTAGTTTATTTTCAATTACATGTTTTATAGTTTAATTTAAACATAATTTTCCAGATGGAAGAAGGCAAAAATAAAAAAAGATCGCCGTTTTAGACGATCTTTTGCTCTTTACTTTATATTGAGTAGCGGTTTATTTATTCGCGGATTGCCGAATTATTCGCAGATAGCCAGATTTAAACCCGTGGAGAAACGAACTTAATCACATTTTAGTTTTACAAATTTACGTTTCCCAACTTGTATGATTAGACCATCAGATACCGAAACTTGTTGTCTAGTGTCCTCTACCTTATTCCCATCGATTTTGACCCCTCTATTGTCAATCATTCTTCTAGCTTCACTTTTGGAGCTGAACAGTTTTAAATCCACAAGTAAATCTATGACCGAAACCTCTGTTTCCCCATTCCACTCAACTACTGGAATTTCATCAGGTAAAGATCCTTGTTGAAAAACGGATACAAAATGCTGTTCAGCTTTTTCCGCTGCTTCTTCTCCGTGGTACATCCTTACAATCGTCTTACCCAATAACATTTTCGCATCTCTTGGATGTAATTCACCAGTTGCTAGCTTGCCCTTTAACGACTGAATATCTTCAGGAGTAAAATCCGTTACTAATTCAAAGTATTTAATCATTAACTCATCTGGAATCGACATGGACTTTCCGTACATTTCTTGAGGACTTTCATCAATGCCAATGTAGTTTTTCTTAGACTTAGACATTTTCTCAACGCCATCTAGCCCTTCTAGTAATGGCATGAGTAAAGCAACCTGCTTTTCCTTTCCAAACTTCTCTTGATAATGTCTCCCCATCAAAATGTTAAAGTGCTGATCTGTTCCACCTAGTTCAATATCACATTCCAACATCACTGAATCATAGCCTTGCATTAGCGGGTAAAAGAATTCATGAAGGGAAATAGGCTTTCCTGTCGCAATTCGATCTTCAAAGTCATCTCTTTCTAACATTCTGGCTACTGTAATTTTTCCGGCCAGCTGAATGACATCTTCAAAATTCAAGGTTGCTAACCATTTAGAGTTATAGTGTAACTCGACTTTCTCCATGTCTATTACCTTTGCAAATTGTTCGAAGTATGTCTTGGCATTATGCTTCACTTCTGCATCTGTTAATTGTTTTCTGGCCACTGATTTACCCGTTGGATCCCCGATTTTCCCAGTAAAGTCCCCAATGATGAGTTGAATCACATGTCCATTTTCTTGGAACTGTCTCATTTTGTTCAATACAACCGTATGTCCGAGATGTACATCTGGAGCAGAGGGATCTAGCCCCAATTTTATCTTCAATGGCTTGTTTTCTAATATTGACTTTGCAACTTTCTGTTCTAACTCGTCTGCTGGTATGATTTCTTGTACCCCTTGGCTATAAATGGCCATTTGTCTCTTTACTTCTTTTAGCTGCTCTTCATTCAATTGTTGTAATACGTCACTCATGCTATTTCCTCCTAATAAATAAAAAAAACCACATCCCAAACAAAGGGACGTGGTTTAACTTTTACACGCGGTACCACCCTAATTGAAGGACATAATCCTTCCACTCAACAGTTTAACGGTTCACCCGTTCTTTGCAAATGCATTCACAAAGACAGCTCCAGGATTGTAATTCGTGTTATCTTTGTATCGGTTTCCACCCACCACCGACTCTCTTTGAACAGTGAGATAACGACTACTAAGTTCCTGTCATCGCTTTTTTTATATTTAATAAATGAATTTCGTTATTATTTTTATATGATTCTAGCAGATAGTAATTATGAAGACAAGAGAATTTTTAGTAGAAAATAACTAATTTCTATATTTCATTATTCAATCTTCTATCAATCTATGCTCGAAAACGAATACCGACTATAAATGAATTTACTACGATAATGAAAGTCATAGGTCCCATCTAGGTTTTCGTATAGGGCAGCTGTATATGTTTGATTCTCCGAAACAAAAAGAATTGTTCCGCTCTCACTTGGTAGACCCCATTCTTCTGTAGACCTCCTTGGACATTGGTTAATCGATCGAAGGACTGAATTGACTTCCGCTTGATCTGTAATGGTCCATTCCTCTTGTTCATAGGGCATTACCTTTACCTCAGAGATATTATCAGAAATTAGCTTCTCCCTTAAAAAATTATTACATGAGTTAAGGAAACTCCAGCAGGCGAAAACAGTGAGACATAGGATACAAACGGTACTAAGAAAAATGACTACACTTTTTATAAGGTTGTCCCCCTTTACCTCTTAAACTTATTTAATATAATTTCACTCATAACATTCGCAAGCTCATCACTCGGTAACATCCCATCTACAACCAATTCTGAGTTAGGTTTAATCGTTTTTAGCATTTCAAGATAACCCTGTCTTCCTTTTGAAACGTAATTTTCCATCTCAATCAAAATCTCCTGATTGGACTGATTAGCAAAATCTCTAATCATCCTACGAGCAAGAGCTATATCTAAAGGAGTGTCGATAAAGAAAGCAAAATCTATAAGACTACTGATTTGAGAATTCTGATAAGCAAACGGATAATCCAGAAGAATATAATCTAGAGGTTCTGAAAGTAACCCTTCTATGTCCCTTCTGAGTGGCGATAAATCCCAAGCATTATAATCTGGCCCATTCTCCACCCACCTCACTATGTCAGTCGGGCCATTAAAATTGTATTCATCAAAGTAAAGTGCTTTAGTGTTTTTCATTTTTCCATTTAATTGTTTAACCATTGTTGTCTTCCCACCACCAGAAACCGCGGCGATTGCAATGACAAATGGCCGATTCTTGGCTATCATCTACATCCTCCTTTTGCCGAGGGCTATACCTTTCGTCATGTCACAATATAATGTTAACATATTATTCCAGTCCAGGGTTCTCAAATCTTAACACCAATACCTAGATGCCAAAAAAAATACAGGAAGCATTAGTGCTCCCTGCATCATAGTTTAAGAGAATAAACTCATAATACTCTCAATCAATTTTTTAAAGAAATCAAAGATCTGTTGAAAGAAATCACCAATCTTTTGAAGGAAACCTTTGTCTCCCACAACGTCCTCAATCCTTTTTTGTATATCGTTTGCGAGGTTTTCAAGCTGTGACTGAACATTGTCAAAGTTAATATTTAAATTCCTCATTTTTTCAAATAAATCAATTAGTAGCTGACGATCCTCAGGGCTCAAGCTGATTTCAAGTGATTTTAATCTTTCATCAATGATTTGTTCCACTTCTTCTTTTGAGGCAGGATCTAGATCTGCAATTTGCTGCTTAATTTCCGTTAGCAGTTCACTGACTTTGTCCTGATCTAATCCTTCCTTTTGAGCTAACTGAGTGGCAAGGCTCAGCTCTTCATTTGCCACTTCTGTCCTATCTTTGTTAAGGGCTGTCCCTTCCCCTTCGTCATAAGCCTTGTAAATTCCAACCAGAGCCGAATGACCACTTACTTTTACCGGCGAAGCTACATCTACCACTGCATCTTCAATACCTGCTGTCAATAAAGCGTTGGCATACATTTCATTGGTAACCTCGGTAATGTTTTCAGGAGTAACTTGGTTAATGACAAGCCCTTCTCCAGAGTCATTTCTTGTAATCTTCGCGGAGGAATACATATTAGAATGTGCATCCCCACCAATATAATAAACAAGGTCCTCTCCGGTTACCGTAATTTCTTTTACCATAGAGGGATCCTCGACATCTAACAGCTCACGTACCTCTTCTTTTTGCGCCTCAGAAAGTGCTTCTCCATATACAACAACCGGAAGTCCGTATTTTTCATTAATGCTATCTTCCTTAGTGTCACTATCTGCATAAACCGTACTCATAATACCTATTGATAAAACAAGAAGTAACCCTATACCACTTGCGATCATTTTTAAGGATTTCATCGGAACTCTCCTTTTTGTCATTTTCCTATCCATATGAAATTACCCTGACAAACATGCTCCGAAACAGGTAGATATAGGTAGAATTGATATAGGCAAAAAGGGAGGTGTTAAAAATGGGAGGTTCTAATTAACCGGTTCAGAACTAAGGACTTCATCAAATTTCCATTCTCCATTTTCTTTGACTACTTTAAAGGTCATGAGGATTGTTGCTTCTGGTGAAGTACCTCTTGCTGGGTAATGTAGGGTTGCTGCTACGGTTGTACTCTCTTCAGTTGCTCCGCTCTGTTCCTCAACTTTGATAACTTCAACAGGTCTCCAACTCTTTTCCCACATTTTTATTATTTCTTCTTTATCTCTCCTAATTGTTTCGATTAGCTCTTTTTTACTCGAATCACTATAAGTTTTTGATACTAGCATTTTCTCTTGTTCTCGTGTACTCAACATGTCAAAAAAGGTTTCAAAGTCCTTGTTGTTATATGCCTCATAATGCCTTTCAACCATTTCTTCAACAGTGGTTTCGGTACTTTCACCCAGCATATGACTAAGTTGTGGTAAAGATAATATAGTTATCACTAAGAACGCAGATGCAAATGCCAAATAATATCTCCATTTTTTTGGTGATTGCCTCATTTTAGGTGAAACATCTCCTATCTTTGTATTTATTTGATCAATCATTTTGTTTTGTTCTTCTTCACTCAAGTTAACTCCGTTATCCAAAGATTTTAGACCCTCATCATACTGATCAGAATCAAATTGTTTCATGATATCCCTCCTTTTCTAACTCTTTTCTTAATGCCTTCATCCCTCTCAACAAGTAAACCTTCACCTTGCTTTCGGTCCATCCTAATATTTCGGCGGTTTCACTGATTGAAAACTCTTTGATTTTTCTTAGAATGATGACTTCCTTATATTGGCGCTTAATATGATTCAATGAAATATACAGCTGCTTCTCAAATTCACTTTTCAATGTAATTTGTTCAGGTGATTTTTCAGAAAAGGATGGGAATAAGTCCTTAAAATAAGAAATCGGTTTTTTCCTTCTTATTGAATCGATGGTTAAGTTTCGAGCTATCCTAAAAAGCCAGCCCTTTACATTTTTCCCATCAAAAGCTTCGTAATGGTTGTAAGCTCGCAGAAAAGTATCTTGTAAAATATCTTTTGACTGTTCTCGGTCACCAATCATGAAAAAGACATACCTAAAAATGTCATTACTATACTGGTAGTACCAATGATTTATATCCTGTTTGATCTTGTTTGAATCCAAAACCTCCCCCTCCTTTCATTACACTTTAAAAACGGATAGAGGTCACAGTAAGTTACAAAATTATTCAAAAATTTATATGTCCCTCTTCATGGCAAAAAAACAAGTCGCCAATTATGACGACCTTACTACTTTCTCAAGTTCCTTTTCACTCCCGCTACTTTTGGATGACCAGATCAATACACTGATTCCCAACATTAAGAGGAAGATTCCCAGCCACGAAGTTAAGTTTAAGAATTCACCTACTATCAACACTCCTAATAAGGCAGCCGTTAATGGTTCTGCCAATGCAAGCGTCACAGCCGTTGAAGAAGAAACATGGATGAGACCTTTAGCAAAAAGTAAATAAGCAATTCCAGTCGCCATAATCCCAAGGTGCAGACTTACACTCAACCCTCTTAAACTTGTAAACCAGGACATATCAAAAACAAATAAAATCGGTGATAAAAGGATGGTGCTAAGGGTGAATACAACGGCAACCACCGATAAAGATGAATATTTCTCAACCAAACCTCTACTGGCTAGAGTATAAATGGCAAACGATAGTCCACCGCCTAAAGCCATTAGGATTCCAACAGGGTCTACATATACAGATTCTTTATTGACAAATAGGATGACGCAACCCAAGATGGATAGGAATGTAGAACACCACCATATGAATCCCGGACGTTTTTTATAGTAAATCCACTCAATGAATCCGGATAAAATGGGAGCACTCCCAATGGCCACAACAGTTCCAATGGCCACCCCTGTTTTGGTAACGGCCGTGAAAAACAATGGTTGATATAAGGCCATGCTTAAGGCAGCCCAAAGTGTAGGCTTTATTGGCCAATTTTTAAAGTTTAATTTTCCTACTACAAGTACTATACACAATAAAAATAGACCACCTACAGCTAAGCGAGTTGCACCGATTGCAATCGGATGTGCTGCTTCAGGTGCAAGTGTCTGACTTGTCCCCGTAGTTCCCCAAAGTATGGCAGCCAGTAATATGTAAAATGGAGACAACTTTCTCTGCATTTATGCTCACCTCAAAAATAGATGGAAACATTAAACTTATAATCAGAAAACATCTTAAGGAGATTTTTGACCAAGTTTAATACTCCTTTATCCATTGTTATTAAATAGTTATTAGAGTGTTTTAACCATTATATAATCCGTTTGTTCTTCATCACCCATATAAAAAGAGTGTGCACCAGTTTGGACAAAGCCCATTTTCTTATAAAAAGAAATAGCATTCTCATTTTTTTCCCATACACCTAGCCAGATTTTTTCTTTATTACGTTCAAGTGCAATTTCCATAACTTTACTTAAAAGATATTTACCAAGACCTAGTTTCTGAAAACTATTCTTAAGGTAGATTCTCTCAATTTCCAGTGAATCCGTACCCATGTCTTCTGACTGTGCACCATTAGTATTCACCTTTAAATATCCAGCGACTTCACTATTAAAGTAGACAAAATAAAATTCCGAAGAGATATTGCAAAGTTCCGTTGTTAACTGTTTAGAATTAAAAGCTTTGTCTAAATAAAGTTTCATATTTTCAGGTGAATTCTGGTTTTGGAATGTATCGTTAAATGTTTCTATACTTATGTTTTGAAGTATTTGAAGATCATCTAGGTTACACTTTTTTATTTTCACACTCATTTTAACAACTCGCTTTCTTTCAAAAAACATTCAGTCGCGTTGTGCTACTGAACAACTAGAATAGGATTTCCATGTAATTGTAAATGTTCCGCTGATATGAGGATCCTCTTTAATATTTCACCATCTGTTTGCATAATCGTGATTCCATTAGATGGAATGGACTCGCTGACACCAGCCCCTCTTAAATCTTGGGATAGCCCCAATTGAAAAAAGATTAAAATAGGGGTTTCTTTTTTATCATAAAAGATTTGCTCCCCTTCAAATCTTGGGTTTCGAAAAACTCCACTCCCAATAAGGTATGTTGTTGATTCAAATCTTTTTTTTATTAGTCCCATGATTTCTGTCCTTGTCATGTCACTAGCAAGTGTTGAGTCAGGATCTATAAACACGCCCTCTTGTTCAAATTGTTGGTTAGAATAGCCTTCTAGGTCTAAAGATGAATAGTAGGGGGTATCACTTTTTTGACTACATCCTATTAACGAAATAAGGAATATAAACAATAGTGCCCTTTTACTCAAAGAATCCCCCCTTATCTTTTATGATTAACACTTTTGAGTTTAATAGAATTTTAACATAATATTCCATAGAATCTGCTCTTTTGACCTGAATAAAAGGCAAAATAAAAAGACCGTCTCTTTCAACGACCTCCTTAAATAGATATTTAACAACCCTTACTTGCTATAGCTAAGTACTTTTCGCTTCATGGACAAAGTTGTCACTGGCCCACTTACCTTCTCTCATGAAAAACTCAATAACTATTTTTCGATCTGTTGGAGGATTCTCAATCCATTCATGCAAGGTGGAAATGATAGCTTTTTTGGGAGGGAAGTAGTTGATAAACACCTCGGATTGCTCGTGAATTCTTGTTGACCAAATCTGAGAACGGGCCATTACCATAGAATAATAGGTTCGTATAAGCTTCCGAGCAAAGCTTTGTGTAATGGATTTTAATTCCTCGGTAGATGCTGCTTCTAGCCGGCTTATGGTCCGAGTAAGAACATCACGAATATCTCCATTAAAACTTATGGCTATTTCTGATGTGAGTTTGTAAGGACCAAATCTGCTTCGCAAGTCTTCGCCATGCACACAAACACAGAGTTCTTTAAGAAATGCCATTTCATAGTAATTCGCTGGATCAATCATATAGTTGTAGTATCCAACAGCAATGCCTACATCACGAACGAGAGATTGATTTTTTTGAGACAAATCTCCTGCAATGCTCTTTATTTTTTTAATCTCGTCTGGACTGAGTGAATCATTAAACAAAGCGAGAAGATCTAAATCTGACTTGTTGATAATGGCTTCCCCCCTGGCTACACTGCCGTAAATATAGACACTGTGTAATTGATCCGGAAACAACTTACTAAGGTTCTCCACGGACTCTTGAATGCAAGGGGTGTAGATAGGTTCAATCTTGTCTTTACTGACGTCACTAACAATATAACCATTATGGTCAAGACCAAATCCTGCTCTTAGATTACTCATTGGTATCTCCGTCCTTGTGTAGGTACATTTTTTTAAAAAACTGATTCACTTCATTCATTTCTTATCTTTTATTAGTTTCTCATCTATTTTTTTAACAGCCCACCCAATCAGACTAAACATTATCCCAAACACCCAAGTATGCACAAGATCCTGTAATAAAGGAAATAGAATAAATATGAGGATTCCCACTCCTATCAAAACTCGACAAATGTGCATAGCTTCATTCCAATTTTTTTGACTTTCTTCATCTAGATTTCGCATGAGCACCCTCGCTTTTCTTGCCTTAACTCCTAGATTCATTGTAGATTTCCGGGATGTCCTTTAATAAGTAAGTTTTTAGTACATCATTAAGTTCGGCTACAGTTAAATCTAGATTAGGTCCATTCTCTCCTTCTGAATAAATGGCCTGCTTGGCTTTCGTTAGACAATCTTTAATGACTTGTAATATCGCAACTTCCGCTTCATCCAACTGATTGTCCTCAGCCAATGGTTGTATTTCAGCTGTCAGAGTACCAGTCATTTTTAAACCATTTAGAAGAGATGGAACCCTACGGAAAAAAAACGTGTTGTAAATATCATCATCCACATACGAATTTCCACTAATAACAATCTCATTGGCTTTTATAAACTCTATCTCTAACTCGCGAATGACTTGACTTAAAGCTTCATCTGTTGGTCTTTTTTCTATTAAAAGATCGATTCTATTATGAGCACGATCAATAGTGGAGTAAAAATGTCTGATAAAATTTTCCCACTGTTGTTTTTCATTTTGGTAATGCTGATAGGAGTTGATTCCTAAAAAGATAAGTAAGATTACAAGTGTAAAAGAAATGGTTTTTGATACTTTCTTTCTGGACATTTCTTCTTCTCCTTTCATATTACATTTTAACAATTAATTCCTCGTCTCTTCAAAGTATCTTCTTTTTTATAAAAAATAAGAAACAATGGTTCATGAAAGTGAGGATTGGTATGAAAAATACCAGAACAAGTATTCCTAAACTGTCAAACAATCCTTCTGTTTGCTTATGAAATGTTTGAGGATCTGAGCTGTAGAGAATTAGAGTGGATATGGATAAAACCAGTGTATTGACAATAGAACCAGTTATTATGGCAACCCATTTATGACTCTTCTTTTTCATGATCGAATTGACTGCTATGGTTGAAATACAAAATGAAAAGATGAGTATGAAGACAAATTCAAGTTTCATTTCCTGGCCTCCAGATTATTCTAAGGTATATACCATTCTAAAATACAGACAACTTCACCATTCTTTTCAAATAGCTGAAGAAAGCGTTGATGATCTCCTACGTGTTCCCATTCAGCTTCTTTTAATTTCGAGGGACCGTCTAAAATAAGTATAGGTACATCGTCTGTAATACTTATTGTTCGGGTTCCTTCACCTGTTTCTACAAGACGGAAATTATTGGGCGCATTTTCATCACGTATTTTGTTTGTATACGTAATGTTTATATGTATTGAATCTCCTATAATTTCAGCACTATTTAGGACAGCTGTTTTGGAAGTAGTGGTGTGTTGAATAACTGTTTCTAGTACAAATAGATGGTTTTGCAAATAAGAATAAGACTCTTCAATAATAGCAATATTTTTATTTAAAGATTCTCCTTCATTAATCTTATTCAACTGGTTGTTGTGTGCTGTAATTGATTCTTGTTGTCTTTCAATGGTTTGTTCAAGTTTTTCAACTTTATTTTGAAGTTCTGATATGACCTGATCAGATATTGAAGCCGTTTCATTTTTCGTGCAGCCCGTTATCAATAATATCGGTATAAAACAGAATAAAGGTAGTAGCCTTTTCACTATTTTCAAATTACTTCCTCCTTTTTAGCTGAGTCATTTATCACTGGAAAAATTACCCTGTAATAAATTCAACAAAAAATGCGTTAACCCCTGCATGGATTAACACATTCATTGGAAATTTCGATTATGGACCTACAGATTCAACATCATCCATTGAATCATTAGGATTTTCATTTTCTATAGGTTGTTCTACATCCAGTGTCGTTTCCGTTACCTTTTCTGTTTCCAATTCTTCATTTTTCTCAACTTTTGGCTGCACCCAAATGAAAAAAGATGCATCTGTATTCCACTCCGTACCCGCAGGAAATTCCTGTTTTACCACAGTACCTACCGGTTTTCCTTGATCTTCGTATTCAACTCTAGCAACAAGCCCCATTGAGCGTAACTTACTAATAGCATTTGCCTCGTTCATACCCACTACATTCGGCATAGATACCCATTTCCTTGGTGAATTTAGTCTATCAAGGTCTTCTTCGCTGTATATCTTTTTAAGTTCAGCGATATAGTCTGGATCATTACTTAGATCTTTGCCTTGCGGGTAATCATTTTCTTTATTTTCCACTTTACTTCCGGACTTAGTTTCTTCAATAATTGTTGTTTTTTCACTGCCAACGACATTTTTTGTGGTTTTATCTACAGTTGTCGTTTCTTTTTCCTGTTCTGACTCTGTAGGTTCTGGATCTTTTGGAATTTTGTCTTCTTTCAATGTAGTTTCTATAAGTTCCTTTTTCGGTTCCTTTTTAACTTCCGTTTCTTCTTCCTTAACAATTGATTCAATGGCTTCTCCCCTAGCATTTTCCCTAGAATCTGAACTAAACACTGTAGTTTGAAGCACCCATAACCCAATAGTAAGCACTAATACTATGAACATAATGTCCCTAATCATATATTCCATTCCCCTTAAAAATGATTTCTAATTTAATAGTTTACATTCATTTAATAATTGGGGACATGGTATATAAAGGAACTTATCGGCTTGAATAGGCTTGTGAGCAACCAACTGTTCTTCTATACTAGAGTTAGATTAGGTTTTTTTTACCAAAAACAATAGTAATTAAGAGGAGGCCACTATGAAACTAGGTGCATTTTCAGTAAGTTTAAGTGTAAAAGACATTCACAAATCAAAAGCCTTTTATGAAGATCTTGGGTTTGAGGTTCTAGGCGGAGATATTAGCCATAATTGGCTAATTTTGAAGAATGGAGACTGTGTCATCGGGTTATTCCAAGGAATGTTTGAAAAGAACATCCTAACATTTAATCCGGGTTGGAATCAAAGCGCAGAGCAGCTCGACTCGTATACCGACATCCGAGACCTACAAAAGCAACTAAAGGAAAAAGGCGTCAAACTACTAACGGAAGCAGATGAATCAAGTGAAGGTCCAGCTAGTTTCACAATAGAAGACCCAGATGGTAACCCAATCCTTGTAGACCAACACATCTAAGCGGGACACGGGGACAGGTTTAGTGTCCCAGATGGGTTTCCCTTTCAAACCTTCGGCCGGATAAGAGAACCTTTATATCTTTGCTTGAAATCAACTAGTGTTTGGAAGGTTCAATTGAACGACGCTAAGTGGGACAAGGTTCCTGTCCCCTTGTCCCACTTAGCGGTCGATGGCAAGTATTGGCTTTTCCATCCAACCATTTTGTATGTACAGTTTTAGTGCTTCCTTAGCAAAGTCGGATACTCTCATAAATGCCCCTGAATAGAGTAAGGAGATATCATTTCTTCCATCTACAGCAATGGAATTTCCAATGGCTCTAATTTTCATGCTGAACATATCCATTTTATGAAATAGCATAATTTTGTCTGAGAATGGCGGAATGGCTGATTCTGTAACTAAATGGTCAATTAGTGAAGGAGCTGGAAGGTTTTGGTCTTCTAGTTTTTTTCTATACTTTTCAATATTTGTAGAAGTAATGTCCGTTCCTTTCTTAAACAACTCCCGTATTTCTTCATCCTTAGCTACTTGGCTAAACGCCATAACAAGAGCTTTACTTGTGATACTATTTTCGATGTTATCGTAAAAATGGGTTATTTCTAGTGCATGTAGAGGTCGGACTTCACCCAAGTAACCATTTGTAAATTTATAATCTACATATTCAACTTTTTCTGGAACAGGGACGATGGGTGGTTTAATAATAAATCCTTTGGCCATCAACAAAGCTTTAATTTGTTCCATCAATTCTATGGTGGATTTCATAGAATTCACGAAAAACTCCTTAATGTCGTCCCTGAAAACTAAGGGAATCGCTACACTATAGATACTCATGCCAGCCTTGGCGGTATATTTTAAGTAGTGAACATAAAATTCATCTTCAAATAGTCTAGGGGCATTTAGGTTTACATCTTCTTCACCAAAACCCTTAGGTAATGGAAAATTCTCTTTATTAAACAACGTTTCAATGGACTGCATAAAGTCAACCACAATCGTCAATGCATTTTCTAATAACGTTTTAATATCTTCATCCTCAACGTGCTGTAAATAGTAACTTATTATACACTTGGACATGCTGTTCCCAAGATATGTAGCTCGAAGCTTACCCATTTCAGCTGCTGTCATTGGGTTATCCGGACTTGTCTTACTGGAGCTCACACTAATCGGCTTAATCGTGGTCATGACAACCTCTCTCCTAATTCAGTTTCTGTTAGTATCTACCTCCTCTAACAAACATATGCAAAACGGGACAAGGGGACAGGAACCTTGTCCCATCCCCTTGCTTCTACTCTAATAAATGGCTTTTCAATGTATCAATATCCTCTAATGAAAGTCCCAACACTTCTACAGCGTATACTTCCGCACTTTCAAATCCCGCTTCTAATTCATCTAAGTATGCATGGATATACTCAGCACGAGCCTCAAATAAAGCCTCAAGTACTTTCTGATCAATATTAGGTAGATCGTTGTATCCAATGGCGTAAAAATTCGCATTTGCTTCCTCTAACGTCTCATTCGTGTATAAATAGTCTTCGAGAATTACGTTACGCGGTACTCCGAGAACACTCAGAATAAGCGCTGCCACTGCACCAGTTCGATCCTTTCCTGCCATGCAATGGAAAAGTAATGGAGTTTGAGGCTCTGTTAACAGTACATCCAATACTTTTCGAAAGGCATTCCTATAGGAAACCATTTTCTTATTTAAATTCAAAAGAAGCTCGCCTGGTTTTGTTTTTCTAAGCTGATCGGCAAAACTTGTGTGTTCACCAACTTGTCCAAGCATCATCTCATCCGAAAGAATAGGTGTATGATGCCACACAGCTTCAGCAATCAATGGATCTGGAAATCTCTCAACTTCATCATCACCACGTAAATCACAAATCTTTTTAATCCCTAGTGGTTTGATAATCTCCATATCTGATTCTGTTAATCTACTTAAATTCCCTGAGCGGTATAATAGACCTTGCTTCACTCTACGTCCATCTACCGTCTGATAACCGCCCAAATCTCTAAAATTAAAACTACCTTCTAATTTAATTTCGCGTAAAACAGTTTTCAACTAAAACACCTCATATCCAGCGGGACAGAGGGGACAGGAACCTTGTCCCACTCATCGTGGTAATATTTTTTTACCTGTTAAAAGTTCAAAGCTTTTCATAAAGAACCAAATGAACCCGGCATAGAATCCGAGCCATGGTCTCTTAAAGGAAGCTGGCTTATTTTTTTCAAAGTAAAAATGACCAATCCATGAAAATATATAATGTAAGATGGCAAAGGAAAGTGTTACAAAAATGTTGATAAACAAAAAAATCCACGCAAGGAATGCGAATAGAAAAGCAAGGTAATGGAGGAATTGATTCCATTTGTGTTGGTGTGCTTTTTGATATCGGATTAAGTCTTTCCTTAGTTTCTCACTCATTATGACACACCACTTTTGTAAAGGCTCTTTTCTTTCGCGAGAAAAGCCTCAAGCTCTTTTCGTGTATCTGGATGTAAAATGATGCTGTCAGACAAATCGAGTGTACGATTTTTCACCTTCCGTCCCCACTTTCGCGAAAAGGAACGCCAATCACAAACCATTTCAATCAGATATTTTCTTGGCATTGGCAATGCTTCTTTTGTTTTCGGGTTTACCACCCAATGCTCCCAATGATGTTTGTTTTTTTGTTGGTGATGGAGCCAGGCATATTGCCATTTTAATTGATCTTCCTTGCTAAGTTCCCCTTCCTTAAAGAACTTCTTTGCATACGGAAAAAACTCTTTTGGAGAGAATTTGGAAAGATCATGGGTGATCCCTTGAATATATAAACCTGCTTTCCAACATTCTACCAGAACATTTAGTTTGTGGTTGAAAATATATAATAAATTCTTCCAGCATGCTTTTAGCAAAAATAGCCCGCCTTTCAAGAGTGGGTTTGGTTCCAATTCTATTCATATTGGAGAATTCCTGCAAGATAAATATAAATAAAAAAGCGTTCACCACTAGTGAACGCTTTTTTAACGTTATGTTTTGTGGGACAAGGTTCCTGTCCCCTATGTCCCATCTTCCCTATTCTAGCTCCTTAATTAGTTTCTTCATTTCTTTAATCTCTTTCCGTTGTGCTTTTATAATCTCATCTGCCAGTTTTCTGACTCTAGGATCTTCAATTTTTGCACGTTCACTTGTTAAAATAGCAATAGAGTGATGAGGAATCATTGCTTGCATATAATCTGTATCATCGACCAGCGATTGGCTACGTAGCAAGTACAAGGAAATGAAGAAAACAAAGAAACTGGTGATAAGAATCCCTATGTTTTTCTTTCGGTTCTTTAACATATGTGTCATAAATGCTAGCATTATAACGGCCATGGAAGCTCCCATCAATAAGGCCATATACAGCCTAGTCTCACTAAAATATACATGACCTACCTCATATGTACTCAAATACTTAAATACATACATCACAATTGTAGAGGTTAACACCATAGCTCCAAATCTCAGGTAAGGCTGCTTTTTCATGTTATTCTCTCCTTTGTGGTCTTTTAGTTGAATAAGACAATTAGTGATGGTTTCCCAATCCCACTTGCCCTTACTATGACTATTTAGGAAATTAATAACCTGAATCAAGCAGAATAAAACATGTAACCCGCCCATTCTTTCTCCAGCTCCAAAGCCTGACGGACTGACAGGGACAAGGGGACAGGGACCCTGTCCCAGCTTATTTTGGTGCGGGACAGGGTTCCTGTCCCCTCTGTCCCACCAGTTCTACAAATTTTTGGCATTTGGCTATGTCTTCTGGTTGTGGCCTTTGTTCGATTTTTAAGGTGACGGCTAGGTTGGTATGGACCGCTAGCATGTCTCGGAATCGGTCGACGGCTCCACAAAAATGGGCGAAGCATCGGTCACCTGTTCCAAAAACACCTGTAACGAGATGCTCCACTGTTTGTTGTTCGAATGCCTCGTACAGCCTTCGCATTTCTACAGGAATTTCTCCGCTTCCCCAAGTATAGGTGCCTACTAATACAGCATCATACTGGCATAGTTTCCCCACATCGAATGACTGTACCTTTATCAGATCTCCGCCAATCATGGAATGAAGTGTCACGGCTACTTCTTCCGTATTCCCGGTTACCGAGGTGTACACAATCGCTATCCTCACCTGGTACACCTACAATTCATCAAAACCATTCGATTGGGTAACCTTCGTATAGGTTCTAGATTTTTGCTCAAAGAAGTCGGATTTCGTCTCATTAATCATTTCATCACTGAACACATGAATCCACGGCATTGGATTTTCTCTTTCCTTATACAGGTTTGATAATCCTAGTTGACGAAGCCTTTTATTAGCTAAATATTCGATATATCCCTCAAACTCATCCAAATCAATCCCACTTATATCATGTAAAATGTACTCCGCCCATTCTTTCTCAAGCTCCACAGCCTGATGGATCGAATCATAAATATACTGAATATTTTCCTCCGTATTCAAATCTGGGTTTTCGGTCATCAAAATCCTTACAAACATCGTAGTAAAATAAGCATGCTGCATTTCATCCCGCTGGATATAGCTAATCATGGTACTGGTTTTTAGCATCTTTTGCTGCCGAGCAAGATTGTAGAAAAAGGCAAACCCTGCGTAAAAATAAATCCCCTCTAAATTGATAGAGTTGATGCAAAGCTCGAATAGGTTTTGTAAACTTGGCTTATTTCTAAATTTTTCATAGGACTCCAAAATCACCTCATTTCGCTTCATGACCATAGGATCTTCTTTTGCCTGAATAAACCGTTCATTCTGCTCTCTTAATGGGACTAGTGAACTCAAAATATACGAGTACGATTCATTATGGACCGCCTCCTGTTGTGAAATCACAGCAAAGATTGCTTTGCAGCTAGAGTCCGTTACATAATCCATGACCTGACTCATTGTTGGTGTCTGGAGACTATCTAAAGACGCCAGCTGGGTGTTTATACGTAAAAACACATCTTTTTCTTGCGATGTCAGCAGGTCCCATTGCTTTATATCATCCTGCATATTGATTTCTTGTGCCTTCCAAAAGTTCGATAATAACGTTTGGTAGATCGTATACATTTGAGGATAGGCAATATCGTTCCAGTTTAATAGACCAGAAGATTGTCCATTTACCAACCCTGTTGCTTTATTTGGATGTTCAGGATTCATTAGTTTTATTTTTTTCAAAAGGGTTTGCGAGCTCATCTTCGTTCCTCCTCCATCTTAGCTATGACATGCTTCACATTCTTCAATCTCTGCTTGTGAAGTACTTCTCACGTAATACGTCGTTTTAAGCCCTTTCTTCCATGCCTCTACATGTAAATTTAGTAAATCCTTCGCTTTTATATCATGACGAACATATAAGTTAAAGCTAACCCCTTGGTCTATATGGCGTTGCCTAGCTGCATTTTGTTTGATGCTCCATAATTGGTCTAATTCATGGCGTGCGCGACGGTAATAAAGATAAGTACGATGGTCCAGATCCGGTGCAGTTACTTTAAACTTAAAATTCTTCTTCTCTTCTGCATATTCTACTGAATAGATGGGATCAATCCCATCAGTGGAACCGCCAATTTTAGCGGTCGAAGAATTGGGTGCAACCGCCATTAGCCATCCGTTTCGTATACCGTGTTTTGCAACATTGGACTGTAACTCCTGCCATTTTTCAGAAACATAACTTCTTCTTTCAAAATAACGGCCGGTTTGCCATTCTGAACCCTCAAATTGACTATAGCTTCCTTTTTCTTTTGAAAGTTCCATTGATGCTTTAATCGTTTGAAAAGCAATAGATTCATATAATTTATCAGCATATTTGACTGCATCCTCAGATTCCCAATGAATCCCAATCAACGAAAGTAGGTGATGCCAACCAAAAGTACCTAGCCCCACTGCGCGGTACTTTTTGTTCGTCTGTTCAGCTTGTCTGACTGATATTGCGTTTAAATCTATTACGTTGTCTAGCATTCTTACTTGAATTTTAATCAAACGAGGTAGGATACTATGTGAAACTGCTCTTGCTAAATTGATTGATGATAGATTACACACCACAAACTCTCCCGGCTTGCGGACAATGACAATATCACCGTCTTCATTCACATACTCTTTGACAATATGTGTAGCTGACATGTTTTGAGCAATTTCCGTACATAAATTACTACAATAGATAGAGGTTCGACCGACGCCTCTTAAGTGCTTATTCGGATTTTGACGGTTCACTTCATCCCTGTAAAACATATACGGAGTTCCAGTTTCAAGCTGAGAAACCATGATTCGAGCCATAATATCCATTGCACGATACGTTTTTCTAGGGAGCAAAGGATTTCCAACAGCCTCTTCATACTTTTGAGTAAAATACAGACAATCTCTTTCATCGTAAAAATCCTCGAGTCCTAAGGGATTTCCTTGTTCATCTTTCCATCCCATGATTTGTTTGACCTGGTGGGGACAAAACGTATGCCACTCTCCGATACTTCTTCCGTTTTCATCTGTTTCCTGAAGCTTTTTCATAAAGAGATCAGGGATCGCTACCCCTGTAAAAATATCATGCGCTTTTCTTCTCTCATCCCCATTATTGGTTTTTAAATCCAGAAATCCGTTCATGATATCCTTGTGAAAAACATCCAAATACACGGCGATTGCTCCTTGACGTTGACCTAATTGATCGACACTGACAGCAGTATCATTTATAAGTCGAATCCATGGAACCACGCCTGAAGAATTTCCTTTAAATTTCTTTATGTCAGAACCTAAAGCACGGACTTTTCCGAAATAAACTCCAATTCCTCCGCCATCCTTACTTAAGCGAGCGATATCCCAATTATTTAAATAAATACCATCTAACGAGTCATCAACCGTATCGATAAAACAAGAAGATAATTGACCGAAGTTTTTTCCGGCATTTGACAGAGTTGGCGTCGCCACTGTCATGTACAAATTGCTCATTGCCCAATACGCTTCTTTTACAAGCTCCAGACGTTTTTCTTTTTTCTCCTGACTCATAATCGTCATCGCAATCACCATAAATCTTTCTTGAGGCAGTTCGTAAAGATTGCGGTCATGGTCTCTGGCCAAGTAGCGATCCGCTAATAAGAAGAGGCCTATGTAGTTGAATAAATAATCTTTTTCAGGTTTGATACTTTGCTCTAACTCGTCTATTTCCTCTTTTGTATAGGCACTTATTAAGTGGGACGAGTATATACCTTTTTCCACCAAGATGCGGATTAACTGATTGAGGTTACCGTATTTCTTTCCAACGTCATATCCTCTATTTTGAGCAGCCTGTTTATATAAATCTCTTACATATAGACGAGCCGCTAAATACGTCCAATTGGGTTCGTCCATTTTAATCTGGTTTAACGCGTACAGAAGGGCCGTTTGGTTGACTTCCTCACGTTCAGCCACCTTCATGATTTGTTCTTTTAGATGGGTTGTGTCTAGCTTGTATTCCTTTGCCGCTTGTTCAATAGTGTTTAGTACAAGGTTTAATTCTGAATCCACAGTAGTAATCATTTGGGTTCCTCCTCTAATTGTTGGCATTAGCATGAGGACGGATTGTTTATAAAAATAAAAAAACCGTTCATATTGAATGAACGGATGAAAAGATTACACTAGAAGAATAGACTCCTATTGTCACCCCTTCATCTTCTCCATCCCCGAAAAAGTGAAAGATACTAAGCATAGACAGGTCTCCTGACTTGTGATTCAACCTACTCTAGAACCTTCCCATGGCAATTGCCACAGTGGGTATTTCCATTTCGTCATCACTTACAGTTGCGGGGGCAGTTCTGGTTTCTAACCAGATTCCCTATTAAGCCAAATCGGCATCTACACTTACGACACACAATATTTAGTTGATTAAATTATTTCAGACACAATATATTGTGTTCTCTTAAACTACTTTCTCCATTTTATATGAAAAATTCCCCTAAATCAATCCCTTTTTTGGGACACTGAAACCTGTCCCCTCTGTCCCAAGAACATTTCCAAACCAACGAAGAGTTCCGTTATGATGGTTTATGATTTGTTGGGCGGTTAGCTCTTCGGATGGCCATGTACTGTGCGCATCTGAAACCAAAGTTATTTTATAGCCCTCGCTTACAGCTCTCCGGCAAGTCGTATCTACACATAAGTCTGTTTGAATTCCGGTGATGATAAGATGTTCAATTCCCCTCTTTTTAAGTTCCTCGTCCAATGGTGTTTTAAAAAAGGAATCGGGTGTTGTTTTTTGGATGACGACATCTCCTTCCTCCGGTGCAATTTCAGGGTGAATTTCCCATCCGATCGTTCCCGTTTCTAGCGGTTCGCCTTCCCCTTCATTATGTTGCACATAAAAAATCGGAGTATGAGTAGATCGGGCTTTTGAGATAAGTGTTTTTATATTGTGGATCAAATTTTCTCCATTAAAAACTTCATAGCCCTTCAAAAACATTCCATTTTGAACGTCAATAATTAGTAGTGCTTTCATTTTTTCCTCCTTGGCTGGTTCATTATTTTTTTATAAAAAGTCATTTCATGACCCTTTATTTCCTCTTTTAAAATTCCCTGTAATTCTCGTCTAAACGGTTCCTTTTATCAATGTTGCTCATTTAGTTCCTCCATTGTTCTTTTTATCACTAACCTTAGTTAGTACATTCCATAAAAGAAACGTTAATCCCTTTTTCCAAGGTATGGCCTACCAAAATTAGTAGAAGAAAAACAACCTTATTCGTTTACATATCACTTTTCTATCCTGCTTTTCGATTTTTTGTAATGAAACCAAGCAACCAAGGAATGCTAAGAATAACGTTCTTAATGGGAGGTGTAGATCATGACAAAACGCAATAACCGACATGGAAGTAAGAATCAAAGTTCACCCCAAAATTCCGGGAAGTTAGACACTGAGTTTGGACAGGAAGTGGCAAGTGGAGATAACAGTAAGGGGAAGCATTACAACTCCAATCGCGGGAGTAAATCTCAATTAAAGCACCCGAACAATCATTAAAAGAAAAGGAACCGAAACTGGTTCCTTCTAACATATACTCCTACACGTCTCTACTTTTACTTATTTCTTCATGGAAAATTCATAGCCATCATAGTTAAATGTATTGCAAAATCCTAATTTCTCAGCAACTGCAACAGATGGCTTGTTTGACTCCATACAATCCCAGTACGGGACTTGATTGTGTGCCAAACAATCTTTCACAAAAGCATGGGCTACTTTTTGAGCTAATTTTTGTCCTTGGTGCTCTTCTAATGTCTCAATATCAATGCAATGAGTGCCATCTACAACAAAACCTGAAGAGCATACACTCACAATCCTATTTTTGTGAACTACACAATAGCCAATTCCATTTCTAAAGAAAGCATCTGGAGTAGTCCAAAACTCTAAAATTTTGGAGTGGAGAAATTCTATATTTTGAATGAAGTTATCTTGGTTATGAAAGAGGGTTTCATTTATTTTAAGTACGCTATATTTTGGATCAATAGATACTTCACTTTGACTGTTGTAATCATTATTGTGAAGTATATACACCCGCTGATTCCAGCTTCCTAAATCACGATGTTTAAAAACTTTTTCAATCGTGCTATACCATTTCTCATGATTTCCTATAGCTTCAAACCAAGCCAGCCCTTCTTTTGCTGCCTCTGGAATGATGACTTGATCAATAAATCCGTTCAACTCCCGATTAAAGCCTTCATTTTTCTCATCTCCAATAAAGATGAAGCCATCATTGTTCCCTAACCAGATCAATCCAGAAGCTGGAGTTTTAGCATCATCAACAAATATCCTACCGGGATTGACTCCTTCTATAACTGCTTTAACTTCTAATTGACCATGTTTATTTACTAATTCTCTACATTTATAAAAATCCGATTTATGTAACTCTGTAATCATAGCTCTCCCTCCTGGGACACGGGGACAGGTTCAGTGTCCCACCGTTATTTTATGGAAGAAGCGATCTCAATCAATTCTTCTCTAGCCAAAAGTGGCTCCCCTTGATAGTCCACGGCATATTCTACATTCCCTTTTTTCCAGCTAATCATTTGCATGTTGTCTATAAAGTCATAGTACGCCGTTGTTCCGTCTAAAAGAGAAACCTGTTCATCCCAAGTCGAAACATTGTTCCAGCCAATGTTCGTTGTTGCCCAAACGGTGATAGTTCCGCCAGATCCTTTATACAAGATTTTCACTGTATCCAAGCCTACTACTTTAGCATATTGATGTTCTACATCTAATGGTAGATAGGTAGGGGTATCCACCTTAAAAGGGACAAACCAACCTGCCATCGTAACTGGCAATTTCACGAAGTTGAACAGTATGGTAATTATAAATAAACTTGCTATCACATACGTAATGAACCTTCTTCTCTTATCGGTCTTTTTTAACCTTTGTTCGATTTTGTCCATATCGGGCCCCTCCCTCTTTTCAATTCAAATTCTCTCGTTTTATTTTAGGTGAAAAAATGAGAATAGTTTCAAACGTTCGGCGTTATAAGTAAAATTTAAAGGTTCATTCTTTAAATGGAACAGTTAAGGAAAATTGATCATCCACCAATAGGTATTTAATTTCAACATGGAAGTTATCATTTCCCATTTTTATGCGCTCATTTGGGACTTCTATGCTGGCTTTGTAGCTCTTCTGGGGATCTAAAGTTGAAGCATATACATCCATACATAAGGTTTCCTTTGGCTTTCCATAATAGTGAAGAATATCATTACAATCAAAAATCAATTCAATGGCATGATCGGCATTATTGAATATCATAATGGCTACATAAAAAGAGTTGTTGTTTCGGAAAAAATTTGTTGTAGCATTGACACTGATATTTTCATCTTGAACTCGTGCATGTAGGTTCGGAAAATCAGTGTTTGTGTTTGTACAGTTAGCCAATGCCAAGACAAATAAAAGTAGAACGTAAACTCTTTTCTTCATGGATTCTCCTTCAATAGTTTAATAGCTTATAAGAGAAAAGAACTTTGAGAAACTCTCAAAGTTCTTTTGTTTTTACTCATTGCATGGATTGTGTAATGGTCCCATACAGCCAGGGTCTGCGGAAACTGTGCCCCCAACAGACACAAGCCCGAGAATTAAAATGGCAGATACTAATAGCTTTTTCATATTGTTTCCTCCTCAATATTTTTCATCTAAGGTGAAAGCAATATCTTGTTGTATCTCTATCATTATAACATTATTCTGAAGAAATGGAATATTTTGTGTGGGACAGTAAACCTGTCCCCTTGTCCCACTACCTGGTTAAGGCGAATATGCATGTGTCTGTTAGTCTCGAACCATCCGCCGAGAGGTCGTCATTTTTAAGGATGCCTTCTAGGTTATAGCCTAATTTTCTCGGGATTGCTTGACTTTTTTCGTTCGTTGATTCGATTTGAATTTGAATTCGATTGAGCTTTAACTCTTCAAATCCGAAGTTTGTAATGGCCTGTATAGCTTCGGTCATATATCCTTTCCCGCTATATGGAGTGCTTACCCAGTATCCAATCTCCCCTTTAGGTATTCTCCAGTCTATTCCATGTATGCTTGCTGTCCCTATAAATTCTTGGTTTTCTTTATGAAAAATTAAAAAACGAAAACTTTTTCTTTCTAAAAACTGAACAAGTGCTTTTCTTATGTTTGCCTCGGTTTCTTCTACAGCAGGCATACTTTGGGCAAAGGAGAGCCATGGTTTAAGTTCATTTAATGATTCCCTGATGGCTACATTAACCACTCTCCCGTCCCCTTCACTTGGTGCTCTTAAAGTTAATCGATCGGTTTCTATTTGAGTTGGAACACTTAATAATATTGGCTCCATTTTGTTACTCCTCCCTGTGGGACAAGGTTCCTGTCCCCCTGTCCCGGCGTGCATATGTTTATTGATATTGAAAAGACTATGGAAAAGGGGGTTTTATTGTTGAAAATTCTTGTCCGTGTTCAAGTGATTATTTGTTTGATGTTGTTCTGTAGTTTTATGCAGGTAGCCGATACAGATGGTACTATTCATGCTGAGCAACAACAGGTTCCTCCATATGCAAAGTGGGGCCAAATAGCTATGCAGAAGACGAAAGAGAAATATCCGAATGCCAAAATTGTGGACTATCTTCATATTGGCCGTGCTAAGGGTAATCAGACATCTATTGAAAAATTTAAGCTTTGGCTTAAAGAGGGTCAGAAAGAGTTTGGTGTGTTTGTTGATATTCGGTTTAATAATGAAACAGAACAACTTGTCGATATTCGCTTTAGGGAGACTGATCGGTAATAGGTAGTGTTTCTTACACTGATTATGGGACAAGGTTGAAGTGACCCCTTAAAGTTAGACAAATATTTTTTAAGCAGCTATCAAGGATTGAGTCCTGAACTTAACAGGACTTAATCCTTTTAGTTTCTTCTTGATTCGCTTGTGATTGTAGTAGTATATAAACTCTTCTAATTCTGCGATGAAATGCTCCAAACTGTCGAAATCCTGAAGGTAAAGTAGCTCAGACTTTAATATCCCAAAGAAGTTCTCGATAACTGCGTTATCTAAACAATTTCCTTTACGTGACATGCTTTGTATGACATTATTCATCTTTAACTTGTGGTGGTATTTCTTCATCTGGTAATGCCAACCCTGATCGGAATGAAGCACAGGTGTATCGCCATCTCTTAATCTAGTAAAAGCCTTATCAAGCATTTCTGAAACTAGGGAATAAGATGGACGTTTCCCATAGTTAAATGCAATAATTTCTCCATTGTATAGGTCTAGAACTGGTGATAAATATAGCTTCTCACCATGTATTTTGAACTCAGTTATATCCGTTACCCATTTCTCATTTGGCTTTGTAGCTTTAAAATCACGTTCTAAGATATTAGGAGCTGTTTTCCCCACTTTACCACGGTATGAACGATACTTCTTCATACGAACTAGACTCTTTAGACCTAGTTCATTCATAAGGCGTAAAACTGTTTTATGATTGATAAGAATCCCTCTGTTATTCCGTAGTTCTAATGTGATACGGCGATAACCATAGCGGCCTTTGTGTTCATGATAGATCTCTTGGATTACTTTTTTAACCTGGCGGTATTTATCAGGGCGATTCATTTGTTTCACCCAATAATAGTAGGTGCTACGCTTAATACCAGCCACTTTTACTAAGTCTACTACTTTAAATTCGTGCCTTAATTCATAGATTATTTGTGCTTTTTCTTGTTCTGTAATTTCTCTTTTTCCCGAATTAAGGCATGTAACTTTTTTAAATAAGCATTCTCCATTCGTAAACGCTCATTTTCAGCCTGTAATGATTTATCTGTTGTCTTGTCATTCTGTTCTTGCTTCTTCTTTACCATCGATAGACGCTCCCTCTTATTCCTTATTATGAGAGCGTCAATCCCTTGTGTTTCATATAATTTCAGCCAGTTATTAACCACACCGGATGAAGAAACATTGAACTTGGCAGTGGTCTCTTCAATGGACGCTCCCGTATCGTACATATAATTGATTACGTCCATTTTAAACTCGAGAGAGTAATTTGTACATGTTTCTAAAAAGGCTTTTAACCCATGTTCTTTATACTTCGCTACCCATCTGTTTAAAGTAGTCTTACTAATATTGAACCTCTTCGCTACAGACCTTAATGAATCATGGCCATTAAGATAAACTTTAACTGCATTTCGGATAGTTATTAATGAATAATTCTTCTTCATAAAAAACTGCACCTCCAATTGTTATTTCTGTCTAACAATTGGGGTGCAGTTCAGGTTCCTGTCCCCTCTGTCCCTCCCCCTCTCTTTTGATAGTTCCTCTACATACATAATCTATCGGACTTAGGTTCCGCTATTTTAGCAAAATCAAGGCATTTTATGGGTTTCGCGGACTGAGGTTCCGTTATTTAGCTGAAAACTACGTATTTTCATTCTAAAAACATCAAATAACGGAACGTATGTCCACCAACTCCCAAAAATAGCCAGATTTTAACCAAATAGCGGATTCTCTGTCCGCCAAGCTAGTAAAGTACTACCCTGATTTTAGCATAATATTCCAAAATATAGCCCCTATCCTTGTTTTTAAGTATTAAAAGAAACAAGCCGGAAAAAATATAATAAATCACACACATAGGGAGATTCACAACCTTGTCAATCCAGCTCATTGAAGTGTATACACCCGAATTTTTCGTCAAAAATTTAAATAAATCGTTGAGACAATTTCCTATTATTTATAATTGGATTACGAATGAAGTCGAAGGAAGCGATACGCTTTTAAAGATTTTTGTTCGAGCAGAAGATACAGAGGAAGTTCTCAATTTTTTAGAGACCATTTCTGACGAACACCCCAATTTTCATGTGTTCCTGTATCCTGTACATACATATATTCCCGATATGAATGAATGGAAGAAAGCGGACGCTCGCATAGAGGAAAAGAAAGAGAAAGAATTTATCCGGGCTAGTCGACATGAGCTGTACACGAATGTAAGAACTTCTGCTGAGATTAGTTACAGTTATACATGGTTTATTATCTTGTCGGCGATTGTTGCTACAGTCGGAATTATTAAGAACAGTACAGCCATCGTCATCGGTGCCATGGTTATTGCCCCTCTCATTGGGCCATTTGTTGCAACAGCGTTTGCCTGTATTCTCGGAGATTATAAATTACTATTAAGGTCTTTGGTTACTTCTTTATACGGACTATCCATTCCGTTGTTCATTGCCGCACTTTTTGGATATCACTTCCCACTTCCGATGAATAGTACGGAATTTTTATCAAGAACCAGCATTATTTACGTAGATATTTTTGCAGCTTTAGCTTCGGGAGCTGCTGGGGCGATTTCTTTTGTAAAACAAATGCATGGTACACTCGTGGGCGTTATGGTTTCCATTGCGCTCTTACCACCCACCGTTGTACTTGGAATGATTATAGGCTCGGCAAAATGGGATTTGGCACTAACTCCTTTGTTGTTACTATTATTAAACATCACATCGATCGTTTTTTCAGCCATCATCGTATTTTGGTTAAGTGGCATCCAACCGGTAAAATGGCAAGAAATTGAGGTAGCCAACATTTCAAAGACCTATTCTTTAATTTTCGTTAGTGTGATCATTTTGATTTTATCTGGAGCTATTTTTTATATTCAATTCAAATAAAAAAAGCCCTGTAATAAGGGCTTCTTTTAGGCTGCAGGTAAACTCTCACATGCAAGTCCGTCATTGTCATTTCCGTCAAGTCTGTGCGGATCTCCAGGGCCGGACGCCTCCATAAATGCCTGTGCCTCAGCCTGCGTATCAAAATCACCACAGTCACGGTCTGGACCGTTTGGATCATATTTTAAATTGTTCTGGTTTGTGGCAGGTTGCTCTACTGGCTTTGTGTCCTGCGCAACCTTCTCTTCAAAATGGAAGCCATGGTCATGATCTACATGCGCATAGCCTGGGATGGACCAAACACCCTTCCCTTGACTTCTAGCAATTTCTTGCTCTTTGTGGAATTCATCCAACATCGAAGTATCATTGTAAAGGTAAGCCGTTTGAGCTAAGCCTTCACGAAGGAGCATTTCTTGAATCGTTTCTTCCCCAATAAAGACATACGCTAACATTCGACCGTACTTATCTCTAGGTTCTGTTCCGACTTTGATCCCCACTCTTTTATTAAGTGCATTATCTTTGACAAATTGTGACGCCTCTTTTCCGAAAGGCTCAACAGGTTTTGATGGATGGACCGTCTCCGGCGTATCCACGATTAGTAGGCGGATGTTTTCAACCGTTCCGTCTTCGAACGTAACCTCTAGTGTATCGCCATCGATGACGCGAGTAACCGTAGCTGGAAGTAAGTCATTTGCTGGTTCATCTGTTGTAGTTGTTCTATCTGGTTGTGTTTCGGCATTTTCACCTGTATTGGTGGGTTCTTCCTCTTCAACAGTGTCCGCATCGTCTTTCGTTTCATATAACTTCTCATTTACATCATTATTTTGAACGACATCCTTCTGTGTATTAACATCAATAGAATTAGTTTCGTCCACAGAACATGCCGCAAGTAACATGGAACTTATGATAACTCCAATCGCTAATCTATTCATCATTGACCCCTTTTGAAATTTTGTATTTTTTAGTGAAAAATCAATTTTTATAAGAAACCTGTATCATTCTATCATATGCTAAAGTGGTCATAAACCATTATAGTTTAGTAATTTTGGAGCATTTTAGTAAAATTCAAGTTAGGTTATAAGGCTCATTTATTTGGATGAGTGTTGGGGTGGGAGTGCGCACTCAAATAAAAAATATCGCACTCAATTGGTTCATAATCGCACCCAAATGTGTAATTTTCGCACTCAAACGTAAAAACGCACTCAAATTTCTCTTTTCGCACTCAAAACCAAATTATCGCACTCATTTTAAAAATTTCGCACTCAAACTCAATTTTCCGCACATACCACTCACCCAAATTACAAACCCCTTCCAAAAAAATCTCCATTACAACCTCAATAACCCACCCAACCCGTAAACAAACATCCAACTCAACTCCCCCTATAAAAAATCCCCTCATAATATCAAAACCTAACCCTAAATCCAAAAAAGTTTTACAAAAAGCCGGCTTTTTATAAAAAAAAGCCGCAACCTCTTGTATTCACAACAAATACAGTTGGTCGCGGCACATGATTATTCAATCTCATTCCACATTTCCCTAAACACATCATCATCCATCTTAAAATAAACACCCAAAAACCCATACCGGATGTAGCCTTCCTTAATTAAAGCTAAGCTCACAACAGTTCCATCCTTAAGAGTAAGACTCACTTCACGATACTCTTCATTATTTCGAAAGTCTCCCAGCGTTTCTTCCACATGTTCGTACGTATATGGGACAGTGCTGTTTAACTCCTCAACAAACGTTTCCACAATATCCTTACTTTCAATCGGGTGGTAGTTGTCGATGCTGTTATCCCATTCACTGAATGTCCTATACTTCGCATCTACAACATTTCCTACCAACTGCACTTTTCCAAAAATATCGGCTCCACTTTGAACCGTAATTCCATGCAATCGCTCAAAAAACTCAGCATATGGTTCTCCGTTTCGATCATCATAAGCCATAATCCTGAAGTCCGAATCGTAGCCTTTTACTTTAAATACATCGATTTCTCCAATACTTGAAGCAAATTCAACAGCATATTCATCTTGAGAACTCCACTCATCAATAGAGCCTTTTGTCTTCCCGAGTTTTTCCCCAACCAACGCCTTTGCATGTTCAGGTACAACTCGAGTATCCGTTTGTATATAAATTCCGCCCTTATACACAATGAGTCCAATCATGTCCATACTTGCTCCACCACCTTCAGGGAGCTTGATTTCCGGAATATACACACCTTCTTCCGTTTGAACAATTTGATTTCCTTGATCCTGTCCTGCCTCTTCAACTTTATTTTGAAAGAAACTTTGATACAACCCATAACTCCCCGCTAAAATAAGCACACTTGCTGCCAATGCTCCAACCCTCTTTATCACTGGCCGACTTCGCCTCATTTCAGATTTCGCTTGAAGCACGCCACGTTTACTTCTCTCATGCAATTCAGCCGGGATTTCAATTTTATTCATTTCATCTTGGACTCTATTACCCATGAGCACCGTCTCCCTTCCACTCTTTCCGCAATTTTTTTAATGCCCGATATAGAATGGTTTTTGCTGTACCTAATGGAATATTAAGTATTTCTGATACTTCCTTCAGTGTATGATCATGGTAAAACCTCAAAATGATGACATCCTTTTCCTCCGGGTTTAACAAACCAATCATGTCCTGCAGGGATAAAGAAAGTGGTAAGTCTTCTTCCTCATCACGTAATATGGCTTCTTGAATTTCTGGCCTCAGATGCACGACTTTTTTCTTTTTTCTTAAAATATCAACTGAGCAACTAATGGCAATTTTGATTAACCAGGTTTTAAAATACTTGGGTTCCTTTAAATTCTGAATGGATTTAAAAGAACGATAAGCGGTTTCTTGTACAACATCCAGAGCATCTGCTTGATTTTTCACATACACATAAGCAGTCCGATAAATATCATGTTCGTATTCAGCAAATAGCTGTAAGAATGCCTGATGGTTCCCTTTTTTCGCCTTCTGTACCAACCGTTGAATTGTCTCCACCTCCATACCTTCTAAACATTAGACGTAGTCCAAGAGAATTTGGCTTTTCTTTTTTAAAAATAATAAAAATAACCTGCCCACACCTCATCTAAAGGTTAGGACAGGCTACTTGCTTTTTAACTAACTCTCCAAAACGGGTCTCCTTCTATGCTGAGTGGTCTGCTCAAAAGCATAAGCGATGCGAATCAATGTACCTTCTGAAAAAGCAGTCCCGGCAAAGGTAATACCAAACGGTCTCCCGCTTTCCTTAAAGCCTGCAGGAACAGCAATTGACGGATACCCTGCTTTTGCACTAATAGTAGACCCTACATAGGACGGAAAAAGAATAGCATCCAAATTGTATTTTTTTAATGTATAATCCATTCCCTGTTGCTGAGAAAAGAAAAGGTCTTCCAATTTGGCATTCAGGTAGTCAGAATTTCGTAGAGTGTTAGACAGTGCGGCCCTTTGTTCCAGTTTATCCTGCCCGTACTTTAGTGCCCTATCTCCAACATTCTGGTTAAAGTGAACGAGTTCCTTGAAAGTATGTACGGGTGAATGGGCGGGCAGCTTGGATAGGTAGTTTTCTAAGCTGTGTTTTAATTCATAAAATAGGACTCCCCAACTCCAGTCATGATCAAAAGCTGGAATTTCTATATCCTCTATTATGGTTGCCCCAGCTTCCTTTATACTTTCAATGGCTTTCTGGAACAATTCCTCATCATACTCATCAGACTGTAAAAATTCATCAGAAACGCCTGTAAACACTCCAATGCGTGCATCCTTTAACCCATCTGAAACTAGGAAACTAGTATAATCTTCTTTTAATCCCTCTGATTTAAATGTGGCAGCGTCATCAGGGTCAACACCTGTCATAGCTTGTAATAACAAGGCTGCATCTGTAACGTTCCTTGCAAATGGTCCCGCTGTATCCTGAGAATAGGAAAATGGAATAATCCCGCTTCGGCTAATGAGCCCAACTGTTGGCTTAATTCCCACCACAGAATTTTGTATAGCTGGACTAAGAATGGAAGCATCGGTTTCCGTTCCAACCGATAAAACAGTCAAATTCGCAGCTACTGCTACAGCAGACCCAGAACTAGAACCACCTACAAAAAAGTCTCCATAGGGATTTATTACTTGTCCACCTCTGGCACTGTATCCTGCCCACATTTCACTGGCCATTCCGTTGGCTAATTCAGTCATATTGGCTTTACCTAAAATAATGGCACCTGCTTCACGCAACTTTTTTGCAAGAAATGCATCCTGACTGGCCACATGATGTTCCAACGCTAGAGTCCCGGCACTAGTGTGCATGGAGTCCCCTGTTTCAATGTTATCTTTGAGAAGGACAGGAACCCCATGTAATGGCCCCCTTGTTCCCTTACTCTTTCGTTCAAAATCTAGAGCTTCAGCCAAAAAGATGGCATCTGGATTGATTTCCTGAACAGAATTCAGATTACATCCTGCCTGATCAATGTTTGCAATGCGATGTAAAAAATACATCACCAACTCTTTTGAAGTGATGGTTCCGTCATCCATAGCTAACTGAAGTTCTTTAATCGTTCTTTCTTCCTTTAAAAATTCGTTAAAAGTTATGTTCACAAAAACTCTCCTGATTCTACTTATAATTTGGAATGCGTTTTACTTTTCTATTTTTACAGTAAGGAATCCTTCATTGAGGAAAAATTTGTAAGTAACTTGATTGTGGGATTATGAAGCTTTGAAGTGCCGTAAAAGCTAAGTAGGTATTTTAAGAGGGAAATTTGCTAGTACTACGGGCACTACCGCCTACTTAGCCGTTCCATATCTGTTTCCACTTTGAAAACGCGCTTGTTTAAGACTTCTGTCGTTTCATCAAAGTGCGATGCAATATTCTCCGAAAACGTACCAAGATTTTGAATCACATCCTTGTGGAGCTTTTCGAGTCCAACTTCTAGCCTTCTTTGTCCGTGCTTTAATTCAACAACATCAAACTTCAATACATTCACATCAGTGCGGATTACTTTTACATCTTCTTGTAAAACGTTAACATCTGTGCGTAGCTCTTTTACATCCTCTTGCAGCACATTCACATCGGCCCGGATCTGATTTACATCTGTACGGAGTTCGTTTACATCTGTTCGGAGCTCGTTCACATCTGTTCGGAGCTCGTTCACATCGTTCCGCAACTCGTTCATATCCGTCCGCATTACTTTTAGATCTGAACGCATTTCCTGAAAGTCCACTTTCATCCCGGAAAATTCCGAGCGCATTCCTTTAAGCTCAGTCATCATTTCCTTCATCAATTCTTCCAATTTTCTCACCTCCTATCATTTTTATTATAGCATTTAAAAAATACTAGATACATAAAAAAATACGCCTGACCATTTTGAATCAGACGCATACTCAAATCCTCTATTCCTTAAATAATGGAGCTATAACATCAACCCGGTTCGTCCAAATGATACCATCAAATTTTTCTGGAATTCGTTCGATGTCCACTTCTTGATCAAACCCTTCTGACCAATCCCCATCTCCAGCCACCAAAACAACTCTCGTTTTTACTTTTTCCATCCTAGACATAAATTTGGCTGGATATCCCCAAAATAAAGGGGCAAATTTTTCCGGTATATGCAATTGTGTATTTTTACAAGCCTCTGGTACATAGCCTGTCCAACCCACACCTAAGTATGGGAGAGCACAGCTTTTCAACGTTTCTTTTGACATAACTCTGAGTTCTGGCAGGGTTTCTTTTAAGGTAGCAATAGGAGCATCTCCACCATACACGGTTAGCTCTTTTACTCTATCATTCGAATATTTCGAAAGGTATTCCGCTAGTTGTACTCCCTCTTCTGAATCATTACTTTTTATATGGATCAGAAAGTTTTGAGTAGGAAAATACGTCAACACTTCATCTAAAGTTGGCATCATTCCAACCCCTTGACCACGAAGAGGAAACGTCTCACCGTTGTCAGCTGTGTAACCATAGCCCACATCCAGCTGCTTAAGCTGTTCCATCGTATGATCTCTTGTCACACCTTCACCATCTGTTCGACACTCCAATGTCCAATCATGAAAAACCGCAAATTCACCATCCGTTGTAGGATGAACATCTAATTCCACGATATCCGCACCTGCTTCAAATGCAGCTTCCATTGAGGAAATCGTATTTTCTATAAAGGCGTGTTCCGGTTCATATATGATTTTTGCAGTACACGTTTCGCCCGTAATTCCTTCCATTGGAAAAGTCTGAGCCATCCCTCGATGTGCTAGTAACAATGAATCCTTTTGACTGTTTTGTAGAAAAAAGGATGTGTTATTTAGATAAATGAATACAACAAAAATAAATAAGAATATCAGCAAACGTTTTATTTTTCGCTTCACTACTGTTTTTTTCCTCCAAATTTTTACTATGTAACAGTAGAAAGTCTACCATAGAACGTTTCTTGCAAACACTGCTTCCATTAAAGATTATTAAGACTTTTCTTGAAAAAGTTCATTTCTACTCATTTTACTTACTAACTTCGTAAGGAAATAAGCTGCATAACCAATTGCTACATCAATAAAGAAAAGGAATAATAAATTCATTCCTTTGCTCATTTTCATCATGCCGATGAACATCTCAATTGGAGCTAGCCCAAATGCTATTATAGCTCCTAGGAATAAAGAATAAATAAAGAAATTCTTATTATGATTTATACAATGCTGGTATAAAAGTAAGTATGCGACAGGAATTGCAGACGCTGTCATATTGATTGCGTAAGGAAATATAGGGGCAATAAAATAAGAATGAATTAAAATGCTATACCGTTCCAATACAATATCTATGTACGACCACAATAAGTGAACGGTATATCCAAAAAAGAATAGGTGGAACACTTGGCTCCTATTAACGGTAAAATATAGTAAGACTAGGGGTGCCACCAACACTAGAATCACTACCCAAAACTGCCAGTTACCAAAGCTAGAGAGTCATGCCAGTATGATGTGATGATAGAATTCAATTTTTCACCCTGCACAATGATTTGGTCCCAATACTCTTGATAACTCATAGCAATCCCCCTAACCTACTTCAATCACAATATAAAAATCAAGCATAATCATAGTTTTCCACCCTGGCTTGTACCAGCATGTTCATAAAGTTTTCTCCTTTATGAACTCCTAGAATTTTTTCACCAATTTCAAGAAATGTAGCCAGCTCTTCCTCTGATAAGTCTCCAATTTGTAACGGCATTTGTTCCATTTCTTTAAATTCATCCATCAACTGAATAATTAGTTTTTTCCCACTGTCTGTGAGCATAACCCTTTTAAAACGAGGACGGTCTTTGTTAACTGAAACCTCGACGAGACCACTCTCTTTCAATGGTTTTAACAGCCTTGTAACCGTGGAGATATGCCAGCACCCCAATTCACTGATTTGCGTAGGTGTCAACTCACTCTTATTCGTTGATAAAAGAAATAAAATGTGTTGCTGTGCTGGTGTAACTTGAAACTTTCGCTCTAGTAACGACCAGTTGTCCTCCATACAAAAATAGAGAGCCCTGATAATTAAGAGCATTTTTTGTTTAAACAGTACATCCAAGAAAATCACTCACTTTCACTTACAATTGTATTTACAAGTATTATTTTTCTAATATGTAAAATTATGCAAAAGGGTTATCATTTTCCGGACTCAGCATCTTGTTATCCGAACTTTGCTCCCTTTTATCCGAACTCAGCAACCCGTTATCCGAACTCAGCACCCCTTTATCCGAACTCAGCAACCCGTTATCCGAACTCAGCAACCCGTTATCCGAACTTAGCAACCCGTTATCCGAACTTAGCACCCTTTTATCCGAACTCAGCAACCCGTTATCCGAACTCAGCAACACGTATCCCAAAACTGGCACCAAAAAAATACCCTCGCAGTTTGACCTACAAGGGTACTTCATCTTGTTTAGCTATTTCCTTCTTGTTCCCACCGCGCAATTTCATCTCGAACCTTTGGTGCTACTTCTTTCCCTAGTAATTCTATTGACTTCATTACATCATCATGTGGCATTGTACCAACTGGCGTGTGAAGCATAAAACGAGTAATCCCCACATGCTTTCGTAAGTAAATGATTTTTTCAGCCACAAAATCGGTATCCCCTACATATAAGGCACCCTCCATACTGCGGGCAAAGTCAAAGCTATCACGGTCATAATGGCCCCAGCCTCGTTCGCGACCTAGTTTGTTCATAGCCTGTTGCGTTGAAGGGAAAAACTTGTCTGCAGCTAAATCTGTTGTTTCGGCTACAAAGCCATGTGAATGAGAAGCAACTGTTAGTTTGGATGGGTCATGACCAGCCTGAGTTGCAGCTTGTTTATAAAGGCGAACTAGTGGCTCAAATTGGATCGGACGCCCTCCAATAATAGCAAGGACCAACGGAAGTCCAAGTACACCAGCACGAATGACCGACTCAGCATTCCCACCACTACCAATCCAAATGGGTAGTGGATCTTGAACAGGTCTCGGGTAAACGCCACGGTTGTTAATCGCTGGTCGGTGACCACCACGCCACGTTACTTTTTCTGATTTTTGAATTTCGAGTAAAAGCTCTAGTTTTTCATCGAACAACTCGTCATAATCCTTTAAGTCATAGCCAAACAAAGGAAATGACTCTATAAAAGACCCTCGACCAGCCATAATTTCTGCTCTTCCATTTGAAATCGCATCAAGTGTTGCGAAGTCTTGAAACACGCGGACAGGGTCAGCGGACGAAAGCACCGTTACAGCACTCGTTAATCGAATTCTACTCGTCTGAGATGCGGCAGCAGCCAAAATAACAGCCGGAGCTGATGCTGCGTAATCTTCCCGGTGATGCTCCCCTACTCCAAATATATCTAAGCCTACTTGGTCAGCTAGTACAATTTCTTCCACAACTTCCCGAATCCGTTGGGCGTGGCTCATAACCTTCCCTGTATGAACATCCGGTGTAGTTTCAACAAAAGTGCTTAATCCTATTTCCACAAAAGCCACCACTTTCTTTTCATTATCTAATTTACCATTATAGGGAAAAAGGTGAATGGTTGCTATTAAACAGGCTTGGGATATTCGAGTTGGCTGGCCACAGAGGCGCCTTTGCGGACACACGTTCCGTTATTTAGTCAAAAATGGCCATTTACACATGTTTCTCGGACACACGTTCCGTTATTTAACAAAATCCAGCCTATAAATGACCGAAATCATGCCAATAGCGGAATCTGTGTCCGTCTAACACTCAAAAACACCTATTTTTACACATATAACGGATTCTGTGTCCGCTTCCCCCTCACATGCTGGCATTTTTCCAATTTTAGATAACCCATACCACCAAAACCCGAACATTTCCCACAACATTCCTATTGCACGTTCATGATTTTGTGTTATACTAACTTCATAAATTCATAGAACGCATTCACTCATATAATCGCGAGGATATGGCTCGCAAGTCTCTACCGGGTTACCGTAAATAACTCGACTATGAGTGAGCAATGGAAGATATCCGTTTGTTTAAATGGCAATCGGTATGTTTTCATTCCCTATTTACATCGAAAGCTCAAAGGGCATTGCTTCACTCTTGTTAAAGACGTGAATGTAATGATCTTTGGGCTTTTTTTCATGCCTGAAGATCGGTTTAACGACACTGTTAGGAGGCATGAAATTGGAATTACTACAGGAGAAAATAAAGCAAAATGGAAAGGTTTTATCAGAGAACGTACTTAAAGTGGACTCATTTTTAAATCATCAAGTAGATCCTATCCTCATGCAGGCGATAGGAGATGAATTTGCAGACCGCTTCCGAGATTGCGGAATTACAAAGGTTCTAACACTAGAGTCTTCTGGAATTGCTCCATCCATGATGACAGCTTTAAACCTTGGTGTACCTTTTGTTTTTGCTCGAAAAAGAAAATCTCTAACTCTCGTAAACGACCTAATCACGAGTGAAGTTTACTCATTTACTAAACAAGAAACAAATACAATCGCAATCTCAAAAGAGTTTATCGGTCCAAGTGATCGGGTCCTGATTATTGATGACTTCCTAGCTAACGGTGAAGCTGCCCTTGGGTTACTAGACCTTGTTCAAAAAGCTGAGGCAGAAGCTGTGGGTGTTGGAATTGTAATCGAGAAATCCTTTCAAGATGGCGGGAAGAAATTACGAAATCAAGGGATTCAGGTTGAGTCACTAGCACAAATTCGTTCGTTACAAGCAGGAAGAGTTCAATTTTTGGAGGAGGTACAACATGAAACAACAACCGCTTAAATTAGTGTCTCTTGGAATTCAACATGTATTAGCGATGTATGCAGGTGCCGTTATTGTTCCACTGATCGTAGGTGGAGCACTTGGGATGACTGCTGAGCAGCTTACCTATCTCGTATCAGTTGATATTTTAATGTGCGGAATCGCAACGATTTTACAAGTATGGAAAATAAATACTTTGGGATTGGTCTCCCTGTTGTTTTAGGCTGTACCTTTACCGCTGTTGGCCCAATGATCGCCATCGGTGGAGAATATGGGTTATCTGCTGTATATGGTTCAATACTCATTTCTGGACTCATCGTTATGCTTATATCTGGTATCTTTGGAAAGCTACTACGCTTTTTCCCGCCTGTCGTTACAGGTTCTGTAGTTACAATCATCGGAATCACACTTATTCCGGTTGCAATGAACAACATGGCAGGTGGTCAAGGTAGTGAAAATTTTGGTTCTCTCCCTAACCTGGCTTTAGCCATTGGTACTTTAATCTTTATCATCCTACTATACCGTTTCTTTACCGGGTTCATCCGTGCTATTGCTATTTTACTAGGACTAATCACTGGAACAGTAGTCGCCTTCTTCATGGGTATGGTTGATTTCACGCCAGTGGCAGATGCTTCTTGGTTCCATATGGTCAAGCCTTTCTACTTTGGAACACCAACCATTGAGTGGACTGCGGTGATTACGATGACTTTAGTTGCATTAGTGAGTTTAGTAGAATCAACAGGTGTATACTTTGCTCTAAGTGATATTTGCGAAGAAAAAATTACGGAAAAAGATGTAACAAGAGGCTACCGTGCTGAAGGATTAGCGATAATCATCGGAGGAATTTTTAACGCTTTTCCTTACACCACTTACTCTCAAAACGTTGGACTGCTTCAGCTTTCAGGTGTTAAAACAAAGAAAGTCATCTACCTAACTGGTATTTTCCTTATTCTATTTGGGCTAGTACCAAAAATCGGTGCCTTTACAACGATCATTCCAACCTCCGTACTTGGCGGCGCAATGGTTGCCATGTTTGGAATGGTAGTAGCATATGGAATCAAGATGCTTGGAAGAGTTGACTTTAATAAACAGGAAAACCTTTTAATCATTGCATGTTCGGTTGGAATGGGGCTTGGTGTGACCGTTGTCCCTGAACTATTCGCTCGTTTACCGGAAGGTGTCCAAATCTTAACAAGCAATGGGATTGTGGCCGGAAGTATTACAGCTATTATTCTTAATATCTTATTTAATGAGTTATCCTTTGCAAAAAAGAAAGTCACTACAACGGATGTAGTGGAGCAGAAAGCTTCATAATCAGTTATTCACACAAAAAAACAAGCTCCGGCAAAAAACCGGGCTTGTTTTTTATTAAAGGAAAAAGAGTATAAATAAACCTATAGCAAAACAGTAATAAGCAAAATATTTCAAATTGCCACGTTCCATAATCCCCATGAACCACTTTAAAGAAAAGTACGAAAGTCCAAGTGATAATAAAAAGGCAATGATATATGGAATCAGCATTTCACCAAAGTCTATATCTGTAATTTTTAATACAATCGTTCCGAGACTAACAGGAATGTACAGTAAGAATGAAAAACGTAACGCCGTCTCTCTTTTCATTCCAATTCCCATGGCTGCTACAATGGTAGCTCCGGATCTACTGATACCCGGGATCAATGCAACCGCTTGGGCAAATCCAACAATGAGCGCATCCTTCCAAGTAAGGTTTCGGTCTCCTTTTCTACCTTTCAAATTTCGAATCAGCCAGAGAGCGAGACCTGTCACTAATAGAGCAACAGCAATTGGGGTAATCCCTCTGAAGTGTGAGGAAATTGCATCTTCAAACAAGAGACCGATGACACCAGCTGGGATGGTGGCTAATACTAAATAGACAATCATCATAAAGTCATCTTTGTTCTCTTTCTCTCTTTTAGTTACAAAGCTTCCCCCGTTCACCGCGATCCTCATTAAATCCTTTCTATAAATAAGGAGTACAGCGAGTAGCGATGCAAAATTCATTAAAACTTCAAAGCTAAAATCATTATCAGGTACTGTGATTCCTAGTAATTCTTGCGCTAACACTAAGTGACCACTTGACGATATTGGAATCGGCTCCGTAAAACCTTGTAGTGCTCCAAGAAATGCATATTTCAATAAAATCATTAACTCTTCCATTTAAACACTCCTCAATCTCAATACGGCAGGTATGTAAAAATTCATTTCTAGTCATTCTCTTTTGTATGTAAAAAATGTGTCACCTTAACATTATGTCTAATTGAATTACCTCTTGCAACCTCTGATTCAGTAAATCTATTATCTTTTTATGGAAATTAAAATTGAAAAAGCACAAGTATCACTACCTGTGCTTCAATCATTACTTTTTAATTGGGATCCAAATCTCACTATAATAACCTTCTTGGTATGGGTCTTCTTTGCTACAATAGACTTCCATCTCAGGTCCACCTGCGTGTTCATACCCAGTTGAAGGAAACCACTCTGAATAAATTCTCTCCCACACCGTTTGCATAGCTTCTGGCATGGCACCCCGAACTGGAAATACAGCCCAAGAAGCTGAAGGGATTTCTCTTTCTTCCCAATCATCTGGTACTTCCGTAATCTTTTTCTCTGCACCTATTAAATAGGTTAAGTTTTCTTGCTGTTTATCAAAGTCCATACAAATCCCAAGAAGCCCTAGTGGCCCACAGTTCTTGGCAAGCTCTTTTGAAAAACCATTTTCATTGGACTCCTTCCAGAACACAGGAATCTTTCGGTTATTTTCTCCCCCGACAATGGACATTCTTATGCTTTTACCGACAACTGAGAAGGCTTCTTTTTCAATAATCTTATACTCCATTTCTACATCTCCCTTTAACTGTAGTTGAAAAGAGAGTCTTGGATAGGCCTTCAAAGATTGGCTATCTTTTTTGGCAGCGGACGGGCTAATCCCATGAATGCGCCGAAACGCTTTCGTAAAAGCTTCTGGCGATTCATACCCAAACTTCATCGCCACATCAATCACCTTTGCATGAGAGTGAACGATCTCCTGTGCGGCTAACGTAATGCGACGATTCCGGATATACTCACTCACGGTAAAACCTGTAAGCATATTGAACATTCTTTGGAAATGAAACTTAGACATACAAGCAATCGAAGCAATGTCCTCGATGACAAGTTCTTTATCTAAATGACTTTCAATATACTCAATGCTTTCTACCATTCTTTGAAGTCCTTCCAATGTGTTCTCTCTCCTTTCTATTTACAGTTTATCAACATAGATTAATAGAATCCTGTTCATCAGTGCTTATTGATGACAGACTTATTTCTCCCAAATCTCAATCCATCTACCTTCCGGATCTTGTATCCAAATAAAAGTACCATACTCACTTTTCTCCGGTTCCCTTAATAGAGGCACGCCAATCTTTTTGAAATGTTCCATCCACGCTTTGATATCTTCAACTTGAAAATTCAACATGACAGCCTGGTCCTGCGGAAAATAGTTGCTTTCTTCTTTAAAAAAAGCAAAATGAGTCTCATTGTCCGCATCTGGTTTCATTACGGTGCCATTCCAATCCTCCATATTAATTCCTAATGTTTCTTTGTACCATTTCTTCAAAGAATCAATATCCTTAGTTCTCCAAAAAATCCCGCCAAATCCTTTAATTTTCATAAAGTCCTCCTATTTGTTTTATTGAATAAGTACTACAAACGTATACGAAATTTCACCTTCAACCCATGTTGCTCGGACCTCGTAAATGTACTTGCCAGGAGAATCAGGAAGTGTAAACTTATTATCTTGCAAACTAACTTCACGATCTAAACCACCTGCATTCACCAAATAAAGAGTCAGCGTTGGTGTATTTTCTATGTGGATCGTAACTTCTTGTTTTGGGTTAGAGGAAATCGGGTCAATATGCGGAGCCATCTGGAGTGGCGAAGCATGGTCCGTTTGCTCAACCATCGTTTTACCAAACCCTAATTTCTTCTCCCACTTGTAACCTCCTCTTTCCAAATCGTAAAGTTCCCCACCTAATTGGAATTGTGCTTTAAAGTCAGGGAGAATGCTTTCACTCTTCTCATTAGTTGCAGAGCTAGAACAACCAACCATTACTAGCGATAACAGGACAATGAATATATGATGCCGTTTAATCAACTTCATGCTAAAAGCCCCCTTTATAAAATTAGACTAATGGGGTATTTTGAAAGTTTCATATTTAAATCTTAATCTTCTTATGCAATCCTACCATATAATCCCATTATATTATTATTAAACTACAATTTTCCTCTTGTTAACTCTTACTTTTCTGTCTGTGTAACGATTGGATTAATGGAAACATAATAATTTTTCTGTAACCCATAAATTCTATCCATAATCATTTGTGAGTTCTCACATATTGAGGTTAGTGGTTTTCCATCAACTAAAGGTGTTTTATCATACACTTTTCTTACTTCCACCTTCACTGCACCTGAAAAATCCACTTCTTTTATGACAATCTCTTCTGGATGATAAAGAATGACATCTAACATATCCACCACTTCCTTTATTCCAGAGTTTTGCAACAAAGAAATGAGTTCATAATTCGTAAGATCTTGTATTGTACCAGCCTTGACCATACTTGAATTTGAGTAAATAGAAATTGCTTGAGCAAGCATTCCATCTAACGCTAATAAAGTAGGACTAAGAAAGCTTTGATGATCATAGTAAATTGCCTCTAAAATCTGACGGCCTATTTGGAGGTCAGCTTCTACATAATGTCCGTTAAATGATATTCTCTGCAAAATGTCTGGAGGATTTAAGTCACTTTTCCCTAGCATATAAGCATCACGAAGAAAACTATCTAAATGATCAGCACCCAAGTATGTCGTTTTATGAGTTAACGGAGAATCTGAATTCAACAAGTCTATGATTCTTGATGGACTAAAACCATGATTTAATAAAATTTCTGCAATCTCTCCCCCACTTATTTTTTGCTCCGTAATCGTATGATGGTTAAACCCCAATGTTTTTTCGACAGCATGTGAAAACGGAAGGTGACCTATATCATGGAGAAAAGCTGCTATACGAAGTTCTTCTTCTTTAGGAAAAAATGTAGCGATAGTGGCCCATACACCAATGGTATGTTCAAATCTAGAATGTTTCGCAGAGGAGATAAGAGATCCCGTTCCATAATGAGAGAGATGTTTTAACCTGTTTAAGGTTTTACTCTTTAAAAGCTCTCTTTCCCAAGGGAAGGTTTTGATTTTAGTTTGATAAAAGGGTTCAAAAACTTCATCTGAATTTACAAATACATAGTGCATGTTATGACCTCCTAAAAATTGAAAAGAGCCGGCTTCAAATCTATTCTCATAGAGATGAAACCGGCCCATTGTATTCAATGAGAGTGGTTACTTACCACGGTTTAACAGTTCATAGTTGTATAATACCAATTTAGGTATAAATAGACAATAGTATTTTTTCCGGACACACGTTCCGTTATATACCTTAAAAAGCCCTGTCTTCTAAATTTCGCGGACTCTCATTCCGCTATTTACTAATTTTGACCCTAAATTAGCCCAAAATCACCCCAATAACGGAACGTCTGTCCGTTGCTAAGCTAAAATGGGCCGTTTTTCTAAGAATAACGGAACCTGTGTCCGCCTTGCCTACTCTCGCACACTGCAAACAGAGTACACCGACACAACTTTCTCCCATCTATGTATCGTTTTTTCTAAAGTCATCCCAATCCGTTCAGCCACTTTTGCAGAAGGTTTATTCCGAACATCTACAAAGGAAATGAGCCTTTCTACATCAAGCACCTTAAACCCATATTGCTTACACGCAATCGCCGCTTCAGTCGCATAGCCGTTCCCCCATACCCGCCGAGCAAACAAGTAACCAATCTCCATTTCCATAACGCCCTCTAACTCTTGTGGAACAATTCCGCATTGTCCTAAAAAATCACCCGTCACTTTGTCCTCTACAATCCATAGACCTACTCCATAGTCGGCATAATTATTTAGGGTCCAGCCAATCCACTTTCTAGTCTGATCTTCATTTTTAGTAGAAGGATAGTATTCCATTGCTACAGGGTCAGAGAAAATCTCCATTAAATTACCGATATCCTCATCATTCATTTTTCTTAGGACTAATCTATCAGTAGTTAATACCGTCCTATCTTCCATTTCATCACCCCTAATTCACCGGCACATATCCAGACAATTCAACGATTTTTTGACCTTGTTCCGATATCATCCAATCAATAAATGGTTCAATGTTCGAATTCTTATTTCCTGCCGTTATCGCATAAAACTCACCAATAATCGGGTAGCTTCCATTTTTAATATTTTCCTTGGTTGGTAATACTCCCTCAACTTCTATATTTTTTATTTTCCCCAGATCCACCATATCTTGAGAAAAGTGTCTAAACGAAAAACCAATAGCGTTGGTTTTATTTCGGTAGTTCGTTGTTTCCCGAATAATACCACCCATTCCCGTAACGATGTCCTCAGAAGGTGGAACCATTAAAGGAATGTCACCCATCAGGTTCTGTAAAGCGGACTGGCTTCCACTATCTTCAGGTCTTTGATAAGCCCGGATTTTCTGGTTCTTACCGCCCACTTCCTTCCAGTTCGTGATTTCCCCAGAGTAAATACCTTGGATTTCTTCAATTGTTAACTCCTCCACTGGATTATCGGAGTGAACAAAGAACACAAACGCTTCCCTGCCAATAGGAGTTAATTCTAATTCGAATCCCATACTCTTCGCTCTTTCCATTTGATTTTCAGACGGGTGTGCCGTAAAAATGATATCTGAATGTCCGTAAAATAAACTGTGGAAAGCACCACTGGTTTGTCTGGAAACTACTTCACTATTATCCTGATTGTATTCCTTTTCGGGATAGACTGCTTGAGCAAATGCTGCATACACTGGATATAAAGCTGTTGCCCCATCTAATTTCGGTAAATTCGATTTGGTTATTTTAAAAGTCGATTCTTCATCCAACTTCACAGCTTTAGTATTCTCCTTAAATGGCTGATACTCAGACAAATCGACATCCTGTGTACTCACAATTTCAAGACTCTCCTCATAAGCCTGGTACCCCTCAAACGTAACTACCGAACCTATCAACAATCCAATTATGACCCCCACAATAACCCTCGGTACTTTCCTTGATAAATATCCGTAAATTGCTAGAATGATCATAACCATCACCCCAATGGTCAGAGCGATAAAAAATGGAACATAAAACTCTGCGTCTCTAGATAAAGAGGCAAAGATCGTCACCACAAACCCAATAATCCCTAATGCCCCTATGATGAAAATACTCCCTATAAACCTCACTCTTCTCCCCCCATGAACTCACGTTTCAGTAGTTCCATTAAACCATTCGGAAATAACACTTTATGCTCTAATTCTTTCAATGAAATCCACCGAGCTTGAGTGACAATATTCCCTTCAGTAACTGTAAAAACGTCTCTCTTATAGAGACTAGGATCTTTAAACTCAACTACATAAATTTGAGTTATTTCATGCGCCATGTCTTCTTCAATCGTATATATGTTCTCTAAACAAGTTATATAGCGTGATATAAAAACCTCAACATCCAATTCCTCTTTAAACTCTCTCTTTAGAGTCTCAACTGACCTTTCACCGAACTCAATGGTTCCTCCAATCGGCCGATAAAATGCCCCGGTTCCTCTAGAATGTTTCCCTGCTTGTTCCTCTAAAAGTATGTAATCACCGTTTACGATAAGACCTAATGCATTTGCTCTCGGGCCCATTCAATTCCTCCATAGTTGTTACTTTAAATAATATTAACATATAATTCCATTTACTTATGGGTGTTTTGGAGAAAAAGGGAGGTACAGAGAAATTAGGGACTATAAAATTGAGAAAAAACGATTGTTTCACAATCATTTCTCATTAAGGTGGTAACATAGTTGAACTACACCCGAAGAAAACCTATTTGTTTCAAACAGTTTCAGATGTACCCTTTGCTTAATGTCAATAAACAGGGGGTTTCCATTTCCCAAAATAATAGGATGCACAGATAATCTAAATTCATCTACAAGCCCTAAGTTTATAAAGGTTGTAATTAAACTTGCCCCACCATATAGCCAAATGTCTTTACCAGGCTTATTCTTTAATTTGATGATTTCTTCCTCAATATTTTCATTTATATATTTTACGTTATCTTCAGAATCCTTTCGTGTTCTTGAGAACACATATTTCTCTTTACTGTTGACCAATTGATTACGGCCACTCGATTTTACCACCATTGACATTTTTTTTACCACTGCTCGCCAAGAAATTTACCACATGTTGTCACCACATTTACCAACCTTCAAAAAGC